>NZ_NCAS01000001.1:0-201559 GCF_002255515.1 Acidiphilium sp. 20-67-58
TTTTGAGATTAACCGGGTCTTCATCTCGTGCTGCTACGAGACTGAATTCCGGCGGGAGAAGAGCATGGCTGGAACGAAGAGATTGGGTGCGAATGCGGCGGAGTCCCCGGCGGGAACACGCTATTCATTCCACGGCCCGGATAGTTGCAATGTCGGGATTCTCGACCTGCGCTCTGCGGAGGTGGACCCAATCACCATTGTTGGGACGATCGACTCCGAACTCGGCGTGTCGGCCGCCGTTCAATATGCCGACGAACTTCTGATGTCGGTGCTCGAACCCCATAGCCCGGTCGCGGCCGGGTCGTTCGTGGCGGATGCAGGCGACGCATGCGTTCCGGCAGAGCCTTCACCCATCACGCCTTCACCCATCACGCCTGCCCCCATCACGTCCGAACCGTGCCCGCCATCGGCCGAATCGCGTGGCGAGGAGGCCGCCGGGCAGGCCTCCGGCCAGGCCAGGCTGGCGGACCTCGCGACCAGCCTCACGCTCTCGCGCCCCGACGATCTCGCCGATTCTCCTTGCGAACCGGAAGCTGGCGTCGATGGAACCCTCGGCTTTCTCGAGGGCACACGGATTCTCGGCCTGCATGGCGATATTCCGGTTGAAACCATGAATCGCGGCGACCGGCTGATTACCCGATCCGGGGCGATGCGGGCGGTGCGCTGGGTCGGGCGCCGCAGTCTTGATGCCGGGGATCACACGCATCCGCAATCCGTCTGGCCGGTGCGGATCGATCGTGGCGCATTTGCCGATGGCCTGCCCGAGCGGACTTTGTGGCTCTCGCCGGATCACGCAATCTATCTCGACGGGTGCCTGGTTCCGGCAAAAGCGCTGGTCAACGGGCGGTCGATCACGCAGGACCCCCGCCGGTACCTGACCTATTACCATATCGAGCTTGAAACGCATGATATCCTGCTCGCCGAGGGCCTGGCGGCCGAATCCTATCTGGATACGGGTAATCGCCTTCTGTTCGAGAGCGCCGATGGTGAGGCCGAGCGTGGGGCTGATGCCGGCTCGCCGGTGCACGCGGCCCGCAGTTGCGCGCCCGTTCTCCAGACGGGGCCGATTCTCGCGGCCATCCGCGCGAAAATCGACTCCCGTCTCCCCGCCCGTGACATCACCAGAGATCCGGGGCTGCGCGCCCTGGCCAAGGGCGCGGCGCTCCCCGTCTCACTGCTCGACAGTCTGACCTACGCGGTCGAACTCCCCGCGGAACCGGCCGATATCCAGCTTGTCTCCAAGGTCGTGGTGCCTGCTGAACTCTTTCCCGATGCCGAAGATCGTCGCGTCCTCGGCCTCGCTGTGGCGCAGCTCTTCACGGTCAGCGAGGGCAAGGCGGAAGCCGTAGCACTCGACAGCCCGCTCCTGACCGCGGGCTGGTACGGCCTCGAAACCGCGTGCCGGTGGACCAACGGCAGCGCCCTGGTTCCGGCAGCGCTCACCGCGGGCGCGACGACGCTTCTGGTGCGCCTGGCTGGAGAAACCGCTTACCCCCTGGAGTAAGCGGCTCCCGCCGTGCCGGGCTGCTGATCAGACGACCAGCCGCGTGAAGCCGTTGGTAATCGGATAGCGGCGGTCGCGGCCAAAGGCGCGTGCGGTGATCTTCACGCCGGGTGGGGCTTGCCGGCGCTTGTATTCCGCCCTGTCCAGCAGTTTCCAGACCCGGGCGACCGTCGCACGGTCATGGCCGGCTTCCACCAGCTGGTCGATCGATTTTTCGCCCTCAACCAGCCCTTCCAGCACCGCGTCCAGCACGTCGTAAGGCGGCAAACTGTCCTGATCGGTCTGGTTTTCCCGCAACTCGGCCGAGGGCGGCTTGGTGATCACGCGCTCGGGCATCACCGGCCCGGCCGGGCCGAGCCCGTCCGCCGGGCGATGGGCGTTGCGCCAGTGCGACAGGGCGAAGACGGCCGTCTTGTAGACATCCTTGAGCACCGAATACCCGCCGCACATATCGCCGTAGAGCGTGGCATAGCCCACCGACATTTCCGACTTGTTCCCTGTTGTCAGCACCATGTGTCCCAGCTTGTTGGACAGCGCCATGAGAATGAGCCCACGGGTGCGGGACTGGATGTTCTCTTCCGTGATGTCCGGCGCCCTACCCTCGTAGAGTGGCTCCAGGACGGTGGCGAACGCCGCCGTCGCGGCGCTGATGGGCACCGTGTCGCAGCGTATGCCGAGCAGCTTCGCGCACTGCTCAGCATCCTCGAGGCTGTGCGCGCTGGTATACTGGCTCGGCATCATCACCGCGCGCACCCGCTCCGCCCCGAGCGCGTCAACCGCGACGGCCGCCGAAAGCGCGCTATCGATACCCCCCGACAGGCCAAGGATCACGCCGGGAAATCCGTTCTTGTTCACGTAATCGGCGAGGCCCCGCACCATCGCCCGATAGACGAGGTCGAGCCGGTCGGGCTCCGGCGGCAGCGGCCGCGCCTCGGCGACGAGGCCCTGCGCGGTGCGCCGCCAGACCAGGGTTTCGACGGCTTCCTGAAAATGCGGCATCCGCAGCGCCAGCGAGCGATCGGCGTTGAGGGCGAAGGAGGCGCCATCGAAGACGATTTCATCCTGTCCGCCGGTCATCGCGGCGAAGACGAAGGGCAGGCCGGTCTCCACCACCCGCCGCAACCCGAGTTGCAGCCGCACCCCGAGCTTGCCGTCCTCGAACGGGGAGCCATTGATCGAGACAAGTAGCTCGGCGCCGGTTTCCGCCAGTGTTTCCGGCACCGCCGGCAGCCACCAATCCTCGCAGATCATGACGCCGAGGCGAAACCCGCGAAACGCCACCGGGCCCGGTGCGGGGCCGGGAGTGAACACGCGCTTTTCGTCGAACACGCCGTAATTCGGCAGTTCGTGCTTGGCGCGCCGGGCGATGATGCGCCCGCCATCCAGCACGAAGGCGGCGTTGTGCAACCCCTCCGCCGTCTGCCACGGCAGCCCGACGATGATGCCCGGCCCGCCATCCTCGGTGTCGCGGGCAAGCTCGCCCACCGCCGCCTCGCAGGCGGCGACGAAGGCCGGTTTGAGCACGAGGTCTTCCGGCGGATAGCCGGCAAGGCCGAGTTCAGGCGTCACCAGCAGATCGGCGCCGCGCGCCGCAGCCTCTGCCCGCGCGGCGCGGATGGCGGCGAGATTGCGGTCGATCGCGCCGACATGCAGGTCGAGCTGGGCGATGGCGAGAGAGAGTGTGTCGGTCATGAAGGTAAAATAGGCTTTTTTTCCCGTGCCGTCATCGCATGACCGTTTGTGACGAAGTGTTTCCAAATTGCCATGATTTGGCCCCAACTCGTAGTTAATTCACCTGTCACGCCGGATTGTGTGAATCGTTCCGGCGTGACAAAAGGTAACCCTTTGTCAACAGACAACCTTGTATCGGAGAGTTCTCCCATGACCATCGGCACGATCCTGCGCGCAACCGTCCCCGCGCTCGCGCTCGCCTTCACCATGACCGCTGCGGGTACCGCCCAGGCGTCCACCAAGAAGCCCCATGAAGCCATGGCGATGAAGCATCACGCTGTCGCAATGCCGGGCTACAAGACGCTCAGCGAAGCCAAGGCAGCCTGCCATGGCGCGGTGGTCTGGCACGCACGCGGCAGCAAGGTCTTCCACACCGACAAGTCGAAGTATTTCGGCAAGACCAAGCACGGCTCCTATGTTTGCGAGACGGTTGCCGTCGAGCATCATCTGCACGCCGCGAAGAAGTGATGACCTGATCCGGCTGCCCCTGACCGGGGCTGCTTGATTCGCAGCCGGAACGTATGGCACGCTCCGGCTGCACGTCATTTGGAGGACAGAAAATGGGTCTTTTCGACGGTATTTCCGGCCTTGTCGGCAGTCTTGCCGGCGGCACCGCGGGCGGCGGGCTGGCGAGCGCGCTCGAGGGCAGCGGCATCGACCTGTCCGATATTACCAAAAACCTCCAGCAGGGCGGACTTGGCGTGCATCTCGCCTCGTGGCTCGGGACGGGCGACAACATGCCGGTCAGCGCCGCCGATGTGCAGCAGGCGCTCGGTAATCCGCTGGTGGAAAAGATTGCCGCCCATTTCGGGATCGATACCTCGGCCGCTTCCCAGCTCATCGCCGATCATCTGCCAGCCGCTGTCAGCCAGACCGCAGCCGGGTCCGACACGACGGATGACAGCGCCGCAAGCTGAGCCTTCCGTTCAGCTCCGCTCGCGCAGCAGGAATTCGCGGCCGATCTTGACCCGCGGTTCGCCGTCATAGGCGACGATGTCGGCCGTGGCGTAAGTCTCGCTCCAGGTTTCGGGAATGAAGCTGCCGGTGCCAACGACGTCCACGGGCACGTGCGCATCCGCCATCACGCTGCATTTCTCGACGCCGAAGCCGGACGAGGCGACGATCTTCACGCGGATGAAGCCGGCATCGTCCAGAACCTCGCGCAGCCGCCAGATCGCGGCGGCGGAAACACCGGTCCCGATCAGGTAGCGCAGCTCGTTGTGGCTGCGATACCGGCGGATTGCCCCCGGCGCGTGCCGCTCCATCACCGCATAGCTTTCCTGCGGGTCGAGCCCTTCGAGGAAGCGGCCGCCATGGGTGTCGAGCCGGATCGACAGCCGGCCGGCATCGGCCAGCTCGGGAAACCGCCGGCAGACGGCGAGCCCGTCGGTCACCTCCCGGCCGAAATAATCGGTCAGCACCGTGAGGTCGGACTCCGGGAAGGTTTCGTGAAACATCTCGGCCGCCCGCACCGTGCTGCCGGCATAGCCGATCAGGGCATGGGGCATGGTGCCGTAGCCATGGGGCGCGCCGAAATAATGCGCGGTGGCGTCGGTCGCGTTGCCGATGAAGCCGCGCGCCCCTTCGGCCCGCGCCGCGCGGGAGCCGACGGCGGCCGCATAGGCCATCATCTCTTCCATCTCGGCACCGGCGCAATGGCGTGCTTCCATGGCAAGGAACGCCGCCTTCGGCAGGGCGGCGCACATCTGATAGGCGTTGTGCGCGGCGACACAGGCCGGGCCGAGCTTCTGCAACAGGATCGTCTCGAGATCGACCAGCGCCACGAAGCTGCCGGTGACATAGGCGATGGGCTCGCCGGCGCCGACCCATGATCCCTCGGGCCGGGCGAGTTCAACCTCGATCCGCTCGCCCCGTGCCTCGATCACCTCGTCGAGCCAGCGCAGCATCAGCATCGGCGCGGAGACGACGGGCCGGCGCATGAACACGGCATACGTGACCCGCGCATCGCCGAACCGGGCGACGATCGCCCTCGTCCGGTTGAAATAGGCATCGGTCTGCGCCGCGATCCCGGCGTCGAGATCGGGGCGCGGCGATGCCCGGCGTGCGGCGCGGGTCATTTACTCGGCGGCGATCGCGGTGCCGCGGGGGGCGCGGCGGGTTTTCAGTTCCGCCGCGATGAGGAAGGCGAGTTCGAGCGACTGCTCGGCATTGAGCCGGGGATCGCAGAACGTTTCGTACCGCGCGCCGAGATCGGCCTCGGAAAGCTGCCGCGCACCGCCGACGCATTCGGTCACGTCCCGCCCGGTCATCTCGACATGGACGCCGGCCGGATTTGTCCCCTCGGCCTCGTGAATGTCGAAGAAGCCGCGGACTTCGGACAGGATGGCGTCGAACCGGCGGGTTTTCACCTTGCCCGAGGTGGTGATCGTGTTGCCGTGCATCGGGTCGCACTGCCAGGCGACCTTGCGGCCCTCGCGCTTGGTCGCCCGCACCAGCCGCGGCAGCTTCGCCGCGACCTGCTCGGCCCCCATCCGCGCGATCAGCGTGAGCCGCCCGGCCTCGTTCGCCGGGTCGAGCCGCTCGATCAGCCGCAGCATGTCGTCCTCGTCCATGCTGGGGCCGACCTTCATGCCGATCGGGTTCTTCACGCCGCGCATGAACTCGACATGCGCGCCGTCGAGCTGGCGGGTGCGGTCGCCGATCCAGAGGAAATGCGCCGAGCAGGCATAATGATCGCCGGTCGTGGAATCGACGCGGGTCAGCGCCTGCTCGTAGGGCAGCAGCAGCGCCTCATGGCTGGTATAGAACTCGGTTTCGTGGATCTGCGGGGTGGACTGGCTGGTCATGCCGCAGGCCGCCATGAACTGCAGCGTCTCGTCGATCCGCGCCGCGAGGTCGCGGTAGCGCTCGGCGAGCGGCGAGCGGCGGACGAAATCGAGGTTCCAGCGATGCACCTGGTGCAGGTCGGCATAGCCGCCCGAGGCGAAGGCGCGCAGCAGGTTGAGCGTGCCGGCGGACTGGAAATAGCCGAATTCCATCCGTGCGGGGTCGGGAATGCGGGCTTCGGCGGTGAAGTCCGGCCCGTTGATGATGTCGCCGCGATAGGAGGGCAGGGTAACGCCGTCCACGGTCTCGGTGTCGGAGCTGCGCGGCTTGGCGAACTGGCCGGCCATGCGGCCGAGCTTCACCACCGGCACTGACCCGCCGAAGGTCAGCACCACGGCCATTTGCAGCAGCACGCGGAACGTGTCGCGGATCACGTTGGCGGTGAAGTCGCCGAAGCTCTCGGCGCAGTCGCCGCCCTGCAGGATGAACGCCTTGCCCTCGGCCGCCAGCGCGAGCGAGGCTTTCAGGCGGCGCGCCTCGCCGGCGAAGACGAGCGGCGGATAGCCATGCAGGCGTGCTTCCATCGCGGCGAGTTTGGCTGCGTCAGGATAGGTCGGCACCTGCCTGATCGGCTTCGCCCGCCAGGATTCCGGGCTCCAGCCCGCCGGTTCTTGCATCGTCGTATCAGCGTCGTTCATGGCGATCTCCTTGGAGAAGCGACCTCATAAGACAAAACCGGGGCCGCGCGCTACTCCGCCGCCCGCGTCGCCGCGGTCGCGCCGCCGCGATCCACACGCCGCGTCTCGGTCCGCAAGGTAACGAATTCCTCCGCCGCGGTCGGATGGATGCCGATCGTGCTGTCGAAATCCGCCTTGGTCGCTCCGGCCGTGATGGCTACGGCAAGCCCCTGCATGATCTCGGCCGAATCCTCGCCGAGCATGTGCGCACCGAGCACGCGGTCGGTCTGCGCGTCGACGATCAGCTTCATCATCGTCTTGCGTGCGCGGCCGCTCAGCGTGTGGCGCATGGGCGTGAACCGGGCGACGAACACTTTCGCCCCCTCCGGCGCCTCGTCCTCGGTGAGGCCGACGCTGGCCAGCGGCGGGATCGAGAAGACCGCGCTCGGCACGTTGGCGAGCGAGATGCGGCGCGGCCGGTTGCCGAACAGCGTGTCGGCCAGCGCGTGGCCCTCGGCGGTGGCGACCGGGGTCAGGTTCAGCCGGTCGGTCACGTCGCCGAGCGCGAAAATGTGCGGGACATTGGTGCGGTAGTCTTCATCGATCGGGATCGCGCCGCCGGGCTCGGCGATCACCCCGGCCTGGTCGAGCCCGAGCCCGGCCACGTTCGGCGCCCGCCCGGTGGCGAGAAACACGCAATCGGTCTCGATCGCATGCCCGTTCGACAGATGCAGCCGCCTGCGCCCGCCCGAAGCCTCGATCCGCACCGGGGATACCCCGTGATGCACGCCGATGCCGTTCGCCGCCAGCGCCTCGGCCAGCCCGGCCCGCAGGTCGGGGTCGAACCCGCGCAGCGGCAGCGGCTGGCGGTAGACGATGTCCACCTTCGAGCCGAGGCCGGCGAAGATCCCGGCGAACTCCACCGCGATATAGCCGCCGCCGATCATCACGACATGCTCCGGCCGCGCCGGCAGGTGGAAGGCATCGTCCGAGACGATCGCGAGTTCCGCGCCGGGAATGTCGAGCCGGACCGGCTGGCCGCCGGTCGCGATCGCGATCCGGTCCGCGGTGACGTGATGCTCACCGACCATGAGCGTGTGCGGGCCGAGAAACCGCGCCCGCGCGTTGAAGATTTTCGCGCCCGCCCGCTCCAGCAGCCCGGTATAGGCGCCGTTCAGCCGGCCGATCTCGCGATCCTTGGCGGCGATGAAGCCGGGCCAGTCATGCGCGACGGCGCGCATGTCCCAGCCGAAGCCCCGCGCATCGGCGGCGCCGAGCCCGTATTCCGCCGCCATCACCATCAGCTTCTTGGGCACGCAGCCGATATTGACGCAGGTGCCGCCCCAGTGCCGGTCCTCGGCGATGCCGACGCGCGCGCCATGCCCCGCCGCGATCCGCGCGAGCCGCACGCCCGCCGAACCGCCGCCGATGACAAAGAGATCGAAATCGTGATTCATCCGGACAACCCCGTCTTGCCGACATCCTGTTCGCCAACATGTCGCACGATTGGCCAGGGAAGGAAACGCAAAGCCGTGGCTGCGGCGATCGGGGCAGTTGGCGCGCCCGCCTGCCGGTGGCAGGGTCGTGCTCCCGGCGATCCGCGTCGCGCGTTGCGTCCATGCCTGTTTCGGGGGATTTTCGCAGCATGATCATCACCCTCGTCGCCCTGCTCGCGGCCACGGTCGTCACGGTTCCGCTGGCGCGCCGCCTCGGGGTGGGCAGCATCGTGGGGTATCTGTTCGCCGGGCTGGTGATCGGCCCGGCCGGGCTGCGCCTCGTCACCGGCGTGTCGCAGATCCGCAGCGTGTCGGAATTCGGCGTGACCATGCTGCTGTTCCTGATCGGGCTGGAGATCCGCCCGCACCGGCTGTGGATCCTGCGCAAGACCATTCTCGGCCTCGGCTTCGGCCACATGATCCCGAGTGCGGCGATCCTCGCGGTGCTGGCCCATCTCGCCGGGCTCGGCTGGCCGGCGGCGACCGTGATCGGCCTTGGCCTGTCGCTCTCCTCCACCGCGATCGTCCTGCCGATGCTCAACGAGCGGAACCTGCTCAGCGCCGCGTCCGGCCGCGATGCCTTCGCCGTCCTGCTGTTCCAGGACATGGCGTTCATCCCCCTCGTGGCTGTGGTGCCGCTGCTCGTCGGCAACACGCTGGCGAGCCACATCGCCGCCGGGGCCGCGCCCGCGGATGTCGCCGCGCGTTTCGCCAATCACGTGCCCTGGCTCGCGGTGGGGCGGGCGGTGCTGGCGGTCGCGGCGATCCTGTTCGGCGGCATGGTTCTGGCCGACCGGATCTTTCGCCTGATCGGCGGCGGTCGTACCCCCGAAGTGTTCACCGCGATGACCCTGCTGATCGTCGTCGGCACCGCCGCGCTGGCCCATTGGGCCGGGCTGTCCGCCTCGCTCGGCGCCTTCATGGCCGGCGCGCTGCTGTCGGATTCGGAGTTCAGGCACGCCATCCAGGCCGATATCGAACCGTTCGAGGGCCTGCTGCTCGGCTTCTTCTTCATCTCGGTCGGCATGTCGGTCGATGTGTCATTGTTTCACGTGGAACCATGGCGGATCGTCGCCGCGGTCGTCGTGCTGCTGGCGGTGAAGACGGCGGTGGGCTTCGCCGTCGCGTTCATCAAGCGGCGCAACGTGGCCACGGCGCTGCGCTTCGCGGTGGCGCTGCCGGAGGGCAGCGAGTTCAGCTTCGTGGTGTTTGCCGCCGCTGTCGGCGCCGGGGTGCTGAGCCCGGCGCAGTCGGGCCTCGCGACGCTCACGGTCGCGCTCTCGATGCTCGTGGTTCCGCTCGGCTTCGCCGGCATCGAGCGCTGGGTGATGCCGCGCATCGCCCGCCGCCAGGCGCCGCCCTCGACCCCGATCGAGGCGGGAGAGGATGTGCCGGTGCTGATCTGCGGCTTCGGCCGGGTTGGCCAGATCGTCGGCCGGCTGCTTTCGGTGCGGCGGATTCCCTTCGTCGCCCTCGACCAGAATGCCGATCATGTCGCCTTCGTCCGCCGCTTCGGCGCCCGCGCCTATTTCGGCGATCCGGCGCGGCTGACCGTGCTGCGCGCCGCCGGGGCGGGCAATGCGAAGCTGCTGGTCATTGCCCTCGACGATCCCGAGGCGTCGCTGCGGGTGGCCGATCTCGCCCGCCGCCATTTGCCGCATCTGACGATCCTCGCCCGGGCGCGCAACCGGCGCCATGCGCAGCTGCTCATGGATCGCGGCGTCGAGCATATCGTGCGCGAAACCTTCGCATCGAGCCTCGAACTCGGCGAGCGCGCGCTGCGCGAACTCGGGGTTCCGGCCGAGGAGGTGGGGCGCACCATTACCACGTTCCGGGCGCGGGACGAGGCGCTGCTCACCGAAACGCTGGGCTTTGCCGGCGATCCGTCGCGCGTGGTCGCCAGCATCGAGCAGAGCGTCGCCGAGTTGCAATCCCTCTTCGAGGCGGACCGGGGCGGCTGATCAGGTGGAGTCACCTGACCGGAACGTGCTCTATTTCGCGGCCTGCTGCCGCGCCAGCAGGGCATCGACGATCGCCGGGATGTCGGCCTCGGCATAGGGCGCGCCGAAGATCGCCTTCATCTTCTTCACCTCCGCGGTCCAGGTTGCGGCGGCAAGGGGCGGCTGGCGGTCGATGAAGCCGGCGGAGTGGCACATCGTGCAGTCGCGGTTCAGGGTTGCGGCGCCGGTGCCGGAGAACATCGCGCCGGGCGAGGGCAGGTCGACCGTGCGTTTCGCGAAGCCGGCGGCGGTGTCCGCTGGCGCGGCGCGCGCGGCGGTGCCGCAGGCGAGGAGGCCGATCGCGGCGCCGAGCAGGAGGGGGAGCGGGAGGGGGCGGATCATGACTAGGTCTCCTTCAGCCGGCCACGACATCGACATGTTCGACCTGGTTGTAGAGATAGCCGCCGGGATTCCAGACCGCGCGCATCGGCTGCATCTGGCCGGCGACGTTGCGCGCCCGCACCATCAGCCGGTAGTCGCCGGCCTTTGGAAACCGCGCGACGGCGTGCCATTCGCGGAAGCCGTAAGGGCCGTGATCCGGCCCGAGCGTGGCCGGGCGCCAGCTTGCGCCGGCGTCTTCTGAGATGTCGATCGCGCGGAGGGCGGCGTTGCCGCCGAAGCCGAAGCCGCGCAGCGTGAGCGCGCCGGACGTCGGCACGCGGGCGCCGTTCGCGATGCCGGTGAAGAAACTGCGCGGGCGCATCGGCCCGATCGGGACCATCTTCACCCCGGTTTCGTCCGGACGCATCCCGCCATCCGGCCGGTCGGGGATGCGATAGGCCTTGGCCATCCAGAAATCGGTCGAGGGATGTTCGAGCACCTCGATCTCGGTGAGCATCTTCATCCAGTAGGTCGAGAACCAGCCGGGCACGACCAGGCGCAGCGGATAGCCGTTGAGCAGCGGCAGGTAGGCGCCGTTCATGCGGAAGGCGACCATGGTGACGCCGTCATTCGCCCGGCGGAGCGGCAGCGCCTTTTCGAACTGGATATCGGGCGGGAAGATGCCGCCCGATTCGAGGCTGCGGAACGCGACATGGGTGGCCTTCGGGCTGACCCCGGCGCGGGCGAGCAGCGCGCGCAGGGGCACGCCGGTCCAGATCGCGTTGAACATCGCGCCGTTCCCCCATTGCGCACCCGCCACCCGCGGCTCGATGAGCCCGCGGCTGTTGCCGGCGCACTGGTTCACCGCCGCGAGACGGCGATGGGGAAAGCCGCGCACGAGGTCTTCCAGTGTCAGCTCGTAGGGCCGCCGCACCGCGCCGCCGATCCGCAGCCGGTAGGTCGCGGGATCGACCGAGGTCGGCATGTCGCCGAGATGCCAGCGCACGAAGGCGAGGTCGTTCGGCGTGTAGAGATTGTTGCCAAACACGGCGAAGGGCGTTTCCAGCAAGGGCGGCCGCGTGCGCTGGAGGATCATCTCGCCCTTTTGCGGAAAGGTTCCAGCCGGCACGAGCGGTCGTTCGCCGTTGCCGAAGGGCAGGGTGACGGTCGCGCCGCGCGCCCCGCGGGGCAGGGCGGCAAGCACAGCGATGGCGGCCCCGCCGGCGAGCGCCGACCGGCGCGATTGTGTCATGGCGTGGGACGCTGGCGCATCCCTGTCTGTCTCGCTCATCGTCTGCCTCGCTCATCACGATTCTTCCTGATGCGGCGAGGCTGCGCCCGGTTTGTATCTCCCGCGCGACGGAATTGTAATTTTCATCCCGGTGCGTCAGCGGTCTTGCACAGCCCTGCGGTCCTGCGATAACCGGCCTGCATGCGCATTCTCCATCATCTCCCGCTTTCGCCCTTTGCCCGCAAGGTCAGGCTCGTGCTGGCCGAAAAGCGGCTGCCCTTCGAACTCAAGCTGGAAAAGACCTGGGAACGCCGGCCGGAATACCTGGCGATGAACCCGGCGGGCACGGTGCCCACCCTGGTCGAGGAAAACGGGCTGGTGGTGCCGCATTCGAATGCGATCTGCGAATATCTCGACGAGGCCTATCCGGACATTTCGCTGATCGGGCGGACCCTTGCCGAACGCGCCGAGATTCGCGCGGTCACCGCCTGGTTCGACGAGCGTTTCGCCACCGAAGTCTCGCGCAACCTGCTGTACGAGAAGGTGATGAAGCCGGCGGCCAAGCGCGGCGCGCCCGATCCCACGCGCATCCGCGAGGGGTATGCGGCGCTGCGCGCGCATCTCGGCCATATCGGCTTTCTCGCCGAGCGGCGGAAATATCTGGCCGGCGCCAATCTCTCGCTCGCCGATTTCGCCGCCGCGTCACAGCTCTCGGCTCTCGACTTCATCGGCGATGTCGACTGGTCGGTGAACCCGGCGGCGCGGGAATGGTATGCGCGGATCAAGTCCCGCCCGGCGTTTCGGCCGCTGCTGAACGACCGGGTTTCCGGCTTCACCCCGCCGCCGCATTACGCCGATCTGGATTTCTAGAGCACTTTCCGATCCGATTGGATCGGATGATGCTCTGACTCTCGCCCGCCGGCCGCGCGTCAGTCTCCGGCGGAAGGCGGATGGGCGGCGAGCGCCGCGCGCAGCCGCCCGTGGGGATCGCCGAGCACGCCGTGGCGGAGCAGGAAGTCGATCAGCACGAGGTTGACGTTGAATTTCACCTCGTCGGTCCCGGCGATGATCCCGATCATCTCGCGCGCCGGGATCAGGGTGAAGGATTCGACCTCGCCATCCGCCGCCTCGGGGCGGAAATCCGGGTCCAGCTCCAGATCGTAGCAGACCAGCAGGTCGCGCCGGAGCCCTTCCGGGCGCTCCATGTCATAGGCGATCCGCGCGACGGGCCGCGCCCGGGCGATCACGGCGGGGGGGATGCTGGCCTCCTCGGCCGCTTCCTTGGCCAGCGTGTCGAACGCGCCCATGCCGGCGGACACGCCGCCGCCCACCAGATTGTCGAGCTTGCCGGGATCGAGCTTCTTGGTCGGGCTGCGCCGGCCGATCCACAGATGCGGCCCGTCCGCCCGCTGGACATATCCATTGAGGTGCACGCCGACGCCGATGACGCCGAAGGCGGGCAGCGCGCCGCGGTCCAGCGTCGCCAGCACCGGACCGTCGATCCGGGCGCGGACGTCGAACAGTTCGCCGCGGGTGCGGAAGCCGTGCGCCGGGCCGAGCGGGGTCGCGATATCGTTCAGCCGCGCGGCGACCTCCGGCAGAATGCTCAGCCCGCCGGGATGCGGGCGCGCATAATCGCCCATGTCGGCGGCGAGTGCGGCGCCGACATAGCCGACCGGCGCCTCGCCGATCAGCAGCGGTGTCCGCTGCCCGGGCAGCACCGCCGTCCGGCATTCGGCGATGCGCGCCAGCAACCCCGCCGATACCTGCTCAGCACTACTCGCCATTTGCAATCCGCGTCTCACATGCCATCTGCCGGAGATGGCCCGAACATTAGACATTGCCAAGAGTGAAAGCAGCCTCGCGACGGTGCGTTCACTGCTGCCCTATCTCTGGCCGCGGCGCGAGCCTGGCCTGCGCCTGCGCGTCGTGCTCGCCTCGCTCTGCCTCGTGCTCGCCAAGGTGGCGACCGTCGTCATTCCGATCCTGTATGCGCGGGCGGTGGACGCGCTCTCGTCGAAGGCCGGCCCGCTCGCCGTGCCGGCGGCGCTGATTGTCGCCTATGCGCTGGTGCGCATCGCCTCGTCCGGCTTCGGCGAGCTGCGCGACGCGCTGTTCGCCGCCGTGCAGCAGCGCGCGGCACGGGTGATCAGCCGCGAGACGTTCGAGCATCTGCACAACCTCTCGCTGCGCTTCCATCTCGACCGCCAGACCGGCGGGCTTTCGCGCGTCATCCTGCGCGGGACCACCGGCATCCAGACGGTGCTGCGGCTTGCCGTGTTCAACGTGGTGCCGACGCTGATCGAATTGCTGCTGACGGTCGGCATTCTCTGGCACATGTTCAACTGGGCCTATGCCGCGATCACGCTCGCCGCGGTGGGCGGCTATCTCGCCTTCACCTTCGGCTTCACCTCCTGGCGCATCAAGTTCCGCCGGCAGATGAACGAGACCGACAACGCCGCCCAGACAAAAGCGATCGACAGCCTGCTGAATTTCGAGACGGTGAAGTATTTCGGCAACGAGGCGCATGAGAGCGTGCGGTTCGATGCGAGCCTCGCCGCCTACGAGACGGCGGCGGTCCGCTCGCAGGTCACGCTCAACGCGCTCAATCTCGGCCAGGCCGCGATCATTGCCACCGGCCTCGCCGTGCTGATGCTGATGGCGGCGAACGGCGTCGTCGCCGGGCGGCTGAATGTCGGCCAGTTCGTGCTGGTGAACACCTACCTGATCCAGCTCTACCAGCCGCTCAACTTCGTCGGCTTCGTCTATCGCGAGCTGAAGCAGGGGCTCGTCGACATGGAGCAGATGTTTGCGCTGCTGCGCACGCCGCAGGAGATTTCCGACCGGGCGGATGCGAAGACGCTGCCGGCGCGGGGGGCTCCCGTGCCGGTCGAGTTCGTCGATGTCCGCTTCGGCTACAGCCCGGACCGCGAAATCCTCCACGGGATCTCGTTCCGCGCCGAGCCGGGCCGCAAGATCGCCCTGGTCGGGCCGACGGGGTCGGGCAAGTCGACCATCTCGCGGCTGCTGTTCCGCTTCTATGACGTGAGCGAGGGGGAGGTGCTGGTCGATGGCATCGACGTCCGCGACCTGACCCAGGCGAGCCTGCGCGGGGCGATCGGCGTCGTGCCGCAGGACACCGTGCTGTTCAACGACAGCATCCGCTACAACATCGCCTATGGCCACCCCGGGGCGTCGGATGCGGAGGTCGAGCGGGCGGCGCGCCTCGCGCAGATCCACGATTTCATCATGTCGCTGCCGCAGGGTTATGCGACCACGGTGGGCGAGCGCGGCCTGAAACTGTCGGGCGGCGAGAAGCAGCGCGTCGCCATCGCCCGCACCATCCTCAAGGACCCGCGCCTGCTCATCCTCGACGAGGCGACCAGCGCCCTCGATACCGCGACGGAGCAGGATATCGGGGCCGCGCTGCGGCAGGTCGCGCGCGACCGCACCACGCTGGTGATCGCCCATCGCCTGTCCACGGTGATCGACGCCGACGAGATCCTTGTCCTGCGCGATGGCAACATCGTCGAGCGCGGCACCCATGCCTCGCTGCTCGCCGCGGGCGGCATCTATGCCGCGATGTGGGCGGCGCAGTCCGAGCAGATCGAGGCGGCCTCGGCCGAGCAGGGGTTGGCGACCGGCCCGCGCACCCGCGAGCTGCCGCTCGGCTCCGCGGCAACCCCGGCCTGATGCGGCCGGACGACATCACGATTTCATGACACAAGGAAGCAAGCCGATGCAGCATCAAGCCACCGAGGCGCAGATTCTCGAAGCCGGCCAGGTCATCGACCAGCTGGTTCATCGCATGGTCGAGAAGGAGATCCCGACCATCGCCATCGCCTCGGCCCTGCTTGGCGGCGCGCTCAACCTGCTGGGGGCGGAACTGCCCGACGAGGCGATCCTGAGAATCCTCGACAACGCCATGCAGAGCGTGCGCTCCGGCGCCCTGCGCGAGCTCGACGAACCCCGCCAATAGACCGCGCCGGCCCCGCAGTCGGGGCAGGTCTGCATTTCCCGCTTGACAATGGTTCGGGCTTCACGATAGCAACCGGTTTACTACAAGGGTCAAATTAATTGGAACCTCGCGGCACGCCGGGGCCAGAATTCGATCCACCATATCTTGGAAGAGGAAACACCATGAAAATCGCGTTCCCGACGATCATTGCCGCGTCCGCGCTGGCGGTTGCCGCCTTCGGCCTGACGGCCGCGCACGCCCAGTCCGTCGCCCAGCCCTCGGTGCACCAGATCAGCAGCAAGAAGACGACGATCGCCTTCCTGCTGCCGGAGAATTCCTCCCCCCGCTACGAGCAGGTCGACCGGCCCTGGTTCATCAAGATGGCGCATGCGGCCGATCCGAACGCCAAGCTGATCGTCAGCAACGCCAATTCGAGCCCGGACACCCAGCTCAACCAGGCCGAATCCGCGATCTCGAACGGTGCTGACGTTCTCGTCGTCGATCCGGTCGACGGCAAGGCCGGTGCCGCGGTGGTGAACTACGCCACGCGCAACCACGTGAAGGTGATTTCCTATGACCGGCTGATCCAGGATTCGAAGCCGGATTACTATGTCTCGTTCGACAACACGAAGGTCGGCGAGCTGCAGGGCGAGTATATCGCGAAGCACACCAAGCCCGGCGGCAGCGTGATGATGATCAACGGCGCGCCGACCGATCCGAACGCGTTCGACTTCCGCAAGGGCGCGATGAACGTGCTCGGCCCGCTGTTCAAGTCGGGCAAGCTGCATCTCGCCTATTCGGTGATGACGCCGAACTGGAGCCCGCAGAACGCGTTCGAGGAAAGCCAGCAGGCGCTGACCCGGCTGCACAACAAGGTCAATGGCGTTCTCGCTGCGAATGACGGCACCGCTTCGGGCGTGATCCGCGCGTTGCAGGCGGTGGGCCTTGCCGGCAAGGTGCCGGTGACCGGCCAGGATGCGACCAATGGCGGCCTGACCTTCATTCTCGAAGGCCTGCAGTCGATGACGGTGTTCAAATACGTCCCCGAGGAAGCGGCGGCGGCGGCCGATCTCGCGGTTGCGGTGGCGACCGGCACGAAGCCGCCGGCCGGCCTCGTCAACGGCAAGGTCAACAACAAGATGATCGACGTTCCGTCGGTGCTGCTGAAGCCGCTGGTGGTGACCAAGGCGAATATCGCCGGTTCGGTGATCAAGTCGGGCTATACGACCTGGAAGGCGATCTGCGTTGGCCCGGCTGCCAAGGGCAAGATCTGCAAGGCTCACGGCGCCTGATCCGGGACCATTGACGGCGCGGCGGACGCCCCGCGCGTCCGCCGTTTGCTTGGGAGGATGAGAGATGAGTGCGGCAATCGCGGCTGAACCCGCCGCAGCACCCCTGCTTGAGGTGCGCGGCCTGCAAAAGCGCTACGGCGCCGTGGTCGCCCTGCGCGACGTGAATTTCACCGTCCGCCGTGGCGAGGTGACCGCCCTGCTCGGCGACAACGGCGCGGGCAAGTCCACCACCATCAAGGCGATCGCCGGTGTCGCGCCGATCGACGAGGGAGATATCCTGCTGGAGGGGCAGCCGGTCTCGATCCGCCACCCGTCCGAGGCGACGGCGCTGGGCATCCAGACCGTGTATCAGGATCTCGCCCTCTGCGATAATCTCGGCATCTGCGCCAATCTCTATCTCGGCCGCGAGCTCGTCAGCTCGCCCACCGCGGTTGGCCCGCATGTGTTGCGCGATGTCGACATGGAGCTTGAAGCGCGGCGGGTGCTGAAGACGCTGCGGATCAACCTGCCCGCGCTGGATACGCCGGTGGCCTCGCTCTCCGGCGGGCAGCGCCAGGCGGTGGCCATCGCCCGCGCCGTGCTGTGGGATTCCAAGCTCGTCATCATGGATGAGCCGACCGCGGCCCTCGGCGTCGCCCAGACGGCGGAGGTGCTTCGCCTCGTGCGCGACCTCGCCGAGCAGGGCTATGGCGTCATTCTCATCACCCACAACATGCAGAACGTGTTTCAGGTGGCGGACAATATCGCCGTGCTGCGCCTCGGCGCCACGGTGATGCAGGCCCGCAAGAGCGAGGTTACGCCGGAGCAGGTGGTCGGCGCCATCACCGGCACGCTCGCGATACCCGGAACCGGCGCGGCAGGAGCCTTGGCATGAGTAGCACCGTGCAGCCCCCAGAGCGGAAATCCGGGCAGGAATCCGAGCAGAAATCACCGTTCACGCGCTGGCTGACCGGGGTCGCGCAATCGACCGATCTCGGCATGCTGCCGGTGATCGCGGCGCTGATCGTCATCTGGATCGTGTTCGAGACGCTGAACGCCAACTTCCTGACCCCGCGCAACCTCTCCAATCTCGCGGCGCAGATCGTCGTCACCGGCACGCTGGCGCTGGCGGAAATCTACATCATCCTGCTCGGCATGATCGACCTGTCGATCGGCTGGAACTCGGTGCTCGCCGCCTCGGTGTTCTCGCTGGCCACGGTGTTCTTTCACCTGCCGGTCGGCGTCGGCATCGCGCTCGGAATCGCGCTGGCGACCGGGATCGGCTTTCTCCAGGGCATGGTAGTGTCGCGGATCGGCGTGCCGAGCTTCGTCGTCACCCTCGGCGGCGGCATGATCGCCGAGGGTCTGACGCTCGCGATCCTGACGCCGCATGGCGGCTCGGTGCCGCTGGCGGACGATTTCACCACCGCGATCGGCACGCTCAATCTCGATCCGCTATGGTCGTGGGTGCTGAGCCTGCTGCTGTTCGGCGCCTATGCGGCGGTGACGCTGAACGGCATCCGCAAGCGCACGGCGAGCGGCCATGAGGGCGGGTTCGCCGCGACGATGCGGCTGGTCGGTGTCGCCATCATGCTGTTCGGCGCGGTGTTCATGCTGAATGCCTATCGCGGCGTGCCATTCCTGCTGATGCTGTTCCTGATCGCGCTGTTCGCCTCGGCCTTCGTGACGAAGTCGACCCGCTTCGGCCGGCATCTCTACGCGGTCGGCGGCAATGCCGAGGCGGCGCGGCGCGCCGGCATCTCGGTGAAGGGGATCCAGCTCGCCGTCTTCGTCATCGCCGGCTTCCTCGTCGGCCTTGCCGGCTATCTCGATGCGGCGCGCCTCGGTGTCGCCTCCGCCTCGGTGGGCAATGGCGACATCATGCTGAACGCGGTTGCCGCGGCGGTGATCGGCGGCACGTCGCTGTTCGGCGGGCGCGGCAGCGTCTATGGCGCGCTGTTCGGCGCGCTGGTGATCGCGAGTGTCAGCAACGGGATGAACCTGCTCGGTGCTGCCTCGTCCGTGCGTTTCATCGTCGAGGGGCTGATCCTGCTGGCCGCGATCACCATCGACACCATCCTCCGCCTCCGGCGGATGCGCAGCGGCCGGGCCTAGAGGACGTTCCGATCCATCAGGATCGGATGTCGTGCTCTAGAACCCGGCGGCCACGCCCGCCGCGGGAAGGCCGCCGCCATGTTGCGCATTCATGGCGGCGGCTGCCTCGGCGGCTTCCAGCGCCCCTTCGAGATAACCGCCGAATTGCGGCGCGCTCTCCGACCCAGAAAGCAGGACACGGTCGCGCCACGGCGCGGGCAGGGCGAGCGGCGCATAGGCCGGATGCCCGGCCAGCGGCGCGGCGTCGGCCGGCGTTGCGGTCAGCTCGTCGGCCGACCAGTCCTGGATCAGCAGCGCGCGGGGCGATCCGGCCGCCGGGCCGAACAAGGCGGCGAGCTGGGCGCGCACCGCATCCTCCAGCCTTGCCCGGCGCGCCGCGCGCATCGCGGCCGGCCAGGCGAAGAAGCCGAACAGCGCCGCCTCGCCGGAGGCACCTGGCAGGCTGGCATCGTGGATCTCGCCCAGCGGTCCGCAGCGGCTGAAGGCCCCGCCGGACAGGCCGGAATCGCGCCAGACCGGCGCGTCGTAGATTGCCAGCGCCTTGGCATGCCCGGCCATCCAGGTCGGCACCGCCTCGAGCTGCCGCAGTGAAGCGGCGGGCAGGGCGGGCGCAAAGCCGATGGCAGCCGCCAGCCGGGGCGGCAGCGCCAGCGCCACGCGCCGCGCCCGTAGCCGTGTCTCCCCGGCCTCGACGCTGACTGCGTCCGATTCCAGCACCAGATGCTCGACCCGGGTGCCGAGCCGGATCGTGCCGGGGGCGAGGCGGGCGGCGAAGCCTTCGGCGAGGGCGGTGGTCCCGCCTTCGATCCGCATGCTCGGCGGCTCCTGCGCGAAGCCGTGGGGCAGGCGCTGGACCGTTCCGTCGCCGTCCTGGAACACGAAGCCGCCTGCATCCGCCTGGCGGTGCAGAAGGAGGCCGAAGGCGGCGGCGGCCTGCGCCACGCGCGGCTGCATGGAAGGCCAGATCCAGGCCGGGCCGAGATCGTAGCAGCCTGATTCGGTGCGATGCGCGAGGCTTCGCCCGCCGATTCGCGAACGCGCCTCGATGATTGCGACATGCTGGCCCGCCTCCTGCGCCCGCGCCGCGAGGGCGAGGCCGGCGAGGCCCGCCCCGACCACGATCAGGTCGTGCATGGCGTCAGGCGACCGTCGGCAGATGGCCGCTCTTGCGGTAGAGCAGCGCCCCGTCGGTGCTGGCCAGCGCGAGCCGGCTGCCGGCGGGCAGCCGCAGCCAGGTGCCGGCGCCGTGCACCGCGCCGTCCCGCGTGATCGATCCCTCCACCACGAAGATCTCGACGCCGCGCGGATAGGCCTGCTCCACCGTTTCGATGCCGGCGGCGAGGCGGATCATGTCCACCTGCTCCCACGGGGCGGAGAACAGCAGCGCTTCCGACCAGCCCGGCGCACGCTCGCGCCACAGCCCGGGATCGGTGGTGTCGATCCGCACCGGGGCGGCCTCTTCCGGCGGCATCTGCCGCAGCTTCACCAGGATTGTCGCGCCCGGCGCGCTGGAGGGGGTGTGCCGCGAGCCGGGCGGGTTGCGCACGTAGTGGCCGCGCGGAAAATCTCCGGTCTCGTCGGAGAACACGCCCTCCAGCACGAGGAATTCCTCGCCCTCGTCATGCCGGTGCGGGCTGAAGGCGGAGCCCGGCGCGTAGCGCACCAGCGAGGTCGCCCGCGCCACCTCGCCGCCGTCGCGCTCCAGCATCCGGCGCTCGACGCCGGCCATCGGCGAGGCGATCCAGTCGAGCGCCGCGGCATCGACGAGGGCTGGCTGGCGAAGATCGGCGTTGATCTGCATGTCTGCTCCTTTTCGGCCCGTGGCCGGTCTTCGAACACATTCTCTCGCCTGCATATGGTCGGTTTCGCGCCGAGGGCAAACCGCTGTTGCCGCGCCGGTCTATTGTATTTTCCCGACCGGCCCATATCCTGAGCGCAGGGAAGGCGCGCTGCGGCCGCCGTCAGCAACTGGAAGATGAGGAATCGATCATGGTGAAATTCGGTCTTGCCCAGCCGGTCAAGCGCGTCGAGGATTCGCGGCTGCTGCGCGGCGCTGGCCAGTATACCGACGACGTTCCGGCCGAGGGGGCGCTGCACCTTCATGTGCTGCGCTCGCCGCACGCCGCCGCGACGATCACGGGAATCGACACTGCGGCCGCCCGCGCGGTGCCGGGTGTGGTTGCCATCGTCACCGGTGCTGATCTCGCCGCCGAGGGCATCGCGCCGATTCCCTGCATGGTGCCGATCAAGAACCAGGACGGCACGCCGCGCGCCCAGGCCGATCGCCCGGCCCTCGCCCAGGGCACGGTGCGCCATGTCGGCGAGCCGGTGGCCTATATCGTCGCCGAAACCGCGCAGGCCGCGCGCGATGCCGCCGAGCTGGTCGATGTGCGCTATGACATGAAGGCCTCGATCACCGATCTGGCCAGCGCGATGTCCGACAGCGCGCCGCGCGTGCATGACGATGCGCCGGCCAACCGCGTGTTCGACTGGGCGGTGGGCGACGCCGCGAAGGTGGACGAGCTGTTCGCTGCCGCCGCGCATGTGACGAAGCTGGGCATCGTCAACAACCGCATCGTCGTCAACTCGCTGGAGGCCCGCGCCGCCCGCGCCGAATTCGACGCGGCTTCCGGCCGGTGGACGCTGACCACCAACACCCAGGGCGGCTGGCTGCTGAAGGACTGCCTCGCCGGCGCCGTGTTCAAGGTGGAGCCGGCGAAGTTCCGCGTCATCACCCCGGATGTCGGCGGCGGGTTCGGCATGAAGCTGTTCGTCTATCCCGAGCATGTCATGGTCTGCCACGCCGCCCGCAAGCTGGGCCGGCCGGTGAAATGGACCTCCGAGCGCAGCGAGGCGTTCCTCTCCGACACGCATGGGCGCGACCACATCACCATCGGTGAGCTGGCGCTGGACGCCGATCACCGGATCACCGCCATGCGGGTGACGGACACGGCGAACATGGGCGCCTATCTCTCGAATTTCGGCCCCTTCATCCCGACCCTCGCGGGCACCAAGGTGCTGGCCAGCGTCTATGGCATGAAGGCGATCCATGCGCGGGTGTTCGGCGTGTTCACCAACACCGTGCCGGTCGACGCCTATCGCGGCGCCGGCCGCCCGGAGAGCAATTATCTCGTCGAGCGGCTGATCGACGCCGCTGCCCGCGAACTCGGGATCGACAGCGCCGAGCTGCGTCGCATCAACATGGTGCCGGCGAGCGCCATGCCCTTCACCACCGCGATGGCGCAGACCTATGATTCGGGCGATTTCCACAAGGTGCTCGACCATGCGCTCGACATGATCGACTGGAAGGGCTTCCCCGCCCGCCGCGCGAAGTCGGCCGCCGCCGGCAAGCGCCGCGGCATCGGCATGGCCTATTACCTCGAGGCGACCGGCGGCGCGCCGGAGGAGCGCGCCGAGATCCGCTTCACCAAGGAGGGGTATGTCGATGTCTATGTCGGCACCCAGTCCACCGGGCAGGGCCATGAAACCGCCTATGTGCAGCTGGTCAACGACCGGCTCGGCATCGACCCGGACAAGATCCGCGTCCGCCAGGGCGATACCGACACGATTCCGCAGGGCGGCGGCACCGGCGGCGCGCGCAGCCTCTATTCCGAGGGCCAGGCCATCGCGCTGACCACCGCGACCATTCTCGAGAAGGGCCGCAAGGCGGCGGCCGATCGCCTGGAGGCGGCGGAAGCGGACATCGTGTTCCAGGATGGCGCCTTCCGCATCGTCGGCACCGACCGGATGGTCGACGTCATCACCCTGGCGGCGGAGCTGCACGGCGAGCAGGGCAACGCGCTCGACACCGCCGAGATCGCCAAGATCGAGAAGCACACCTTCCCGAATGGCTGCCACATCGCCGAGGTCGAGATCGATCCGGAAACCGGCGTCACCTCGGTGCTGCGCTATCTCGTGTGCGACGATGTCGGCACCATCGTGAACCCGATGATCGTGCGCGGCCAGGTGCATGGCGGCGTCGCCCAGGGGCTCGGGCAGGCGCTGCTGGAGAACACCGCCTATGATCCGGAATCGGGCCAGCTCGTCGCCGGCAGCCTGATGGATTATGCGCTGCCGCGCGCCGACGACCTGCCGGATATCGAGGTGGAGTTCGTCTCGGTGCCTTGCGCCTCGAACCCGCTCGGCGTGAAGGGCGCGGGCGAGGCCGGCGCGGTCGGCTCGCCGCCGGCGCTGATCAACGCGGTGATCGACGCGCTTGCCGCGGATGGTATCCGCGAGATCGACATGCCGGCGACGCCCGAGCGCGTCTGGCAGGCGATCGCGGCGCGGCAGGCCGCTTGATCCATCTGGTCAAGCTCGCGGTCGGCGTGAAGGATCCCGGCCATCTGGCCGAGATCCAGCGCCGCCGCGCGGTGGCCGATCCGCCGCTGCGCCACCAGACCCGCAGCTTTCCCAAGCGCGCGGCGGAGCTTGCCGATGGCGGGTCGATCTACTGGGTCATCACCGGCGCCGTGCTGGTTCGCCAGCGGATTCTCGACGTGATCGAGGATGTCTGGGATGACGGGACGCGCTGCACCGGCCTCGTGCTCGACCCCACGCTCGTCCGGGTCGAGGCGCGGCCGATGAAGCCCTTCCAGGGCTGGCGCTACCTCGCGCCGGACGATGCGCCTGCCGACCTGCCGGATGGCGGCCGCACCTCCGGCATCGAGGACCTGCCGCCGGCGCTGCGGCGCGACCTGCGCGCCCTGGCGCTGCTGCCATGACGCTGCGCCTGCCGTGGTCGCGCCCGTGCGTGCCGGTGATCCGGCTTGCCGGGCTGATTTCGCCCCGCGAGGGGGCGGTCAATCTCGAACGTTTTGCCCCCGCCATCGACCGTGGCTTCGACCTCGCGAAAGGCGGGACGAAGCTGCTGATCCTCGCGATCGAAAGCCCCGGCGGCTCGCCGGTGCAATCCGACCTGATTGGCCGGCATATCCGCCGCAAGGCCGAGGAGACCGGCGTGCGCGTTCTTGCGGTGATCGGCGATGTCGGCGCTTCCGGCGGCTACTGGATCGCCTGTGCGGGCGACGAGATTTTTGCCAATCCGATGTCGATCGTCGGCTCGATCGGCGTGGTCGGCGGCGGTTTCGGCGTGCATGACCTGATCCGCCGCTTCGGCATCGAGCGCCGCGTCGTCACCGCCGGCGCCAACAAGCTGCGCAATGACCCGTTCTCGCCCGAGCGGCCGGGGGACGCCGCATTCAACCAGGCGCTGCTCGACGACATTCACGCCGCCTTCAAGGCGTGGGTGCGCGAGCGCCGCGGCGGCGCGCTGAAGGGCGACGACACGGTGTTCGACGGCTCCTACATGCTGGGCAGTGCTGCCAGCGAACGCGGCCTGATCGACGGGTTCGGCGATGTGCGCGGCCTGATCGCCGCGCGCTGCGGAAAGCGGGCGAAGCCGGTGTTTCTCGGGCCGAAGCGGAAATTCTCGCTGCTGCGGCTGGTCGGCCGGTCCAGCCTGATCGAACTCGCCAATGCGATGGAGGCCGAGGCGCTCACGCCGAAACTCGGCTAGAGCACGTTCCGATCCATCCGGATCGGATGTCGTGCTCTATCTTGTTGATAATCAGAGCATCTTTATCCGATCAGATGATTCCATCTGATCGGATGATGCTCTAAGCGCCCCGGTCGCTTCGGCGTCTTACGACGCCTGGGTCACGAACTTGGTGGCGAGATAGGCTTCGATCGCCTCGGCGCCGCCCTCCCAGCCATAGCCGCTGTCCTTCATGCCGCCGAACGGCGTCTCGGGCAGGGCGATGCCGTGATGGTTGATCGAGATCATCCCGGCCTCGATGCGGTCGCCCAGCGCCGTCACCGTCCTGGCCGACCGCGAATACGCATAGGAGGCGAGGCCGTATTCAAGCCGGTTGGCCTCGGTCACCGCGTCCTCGAAGGTGGAGAACCGGTTGACCAGCGCGAGCGGGCCGAACGGTTCCTCGTTCATCACCCGCGCCGTGGTCGGAATGTCGGTCAGCACGGTGGGCTGGAAGAAATACCCCTTGTTGCCGATCCGCTCGCCGCCTTCGGCCACTTTCGCGCCGTGCTTCGTCGCGTCGGCGATGAAGCCCTCGATCGCCGGGATGCGGCGCTCGTTGGCGAGCGGCCCCATCGTGGTGCCCGCATCGAGCCCGTTGCCAACCTTGATGTTCCGGACCGCAACGAGAAAGCGCTCCATGAACCCGTCATAGACGCTTTCCTGCACGAGGAAGCGCGTCGGCGCGACGCAGACCTGGCCGGCATTGCGGAACTTGTTGGCGGCGAGGATCTTTGCCGCCGCGTCGAGATCGGCGTCCTCGAAGACGATCGCCGGCGCGTGGCCGCCGAGTTCCATCGTCGCCCGCTTCATGTGCGCCCCGGCGAGGGCGGCGAGGTGCTTGCCCACCGCGGTCGAACCGGTGAAGGAGATCTTGCGGACCGCGCGGTGCGGGATGAGATATTCGGAAATCTCGGCCGGCACGCCGTAGACGAGGTTGAGCACGCCCGGCGGCAGCCCGGCATCGGCGAAGGCGCGCACCAGCTCGGCGCAGGCGCCCGGCGTTTCCTCAGGCCCCTTCAGGATCACCGCGCAGCCGGCGGCCAGCGCGGCGGAGACTTTGCGCACCGCCTGGTTGATCGGGAAGTTCCATGGCGTGAAGGCGGCGACGATGCCGACCGGCTCCTTGACCACGAGCTGGTAGACGCCCGCCGCCCGCGCCGGGATCACCCGGCCATAGGTGCGTTTCGCCTCTTCGGCGAACCAGTCGATCACATCGGCGGCGACGGTGGTTTCGCCCTTCGCCTCGGCGAGCGGCTTGCCCTGTTCCATCGTCATGATGGTGGCGATTTCAGGGATCCGCGCGCGGATCAGCTCGGCGGCCTTGCGCAGCAGCGCCGCGCGCTGGAATGCCGGCGTTGCCCGCCAGGTCGCATAGCCCGTCTCGGCCGCTGCGATCGCGGCGTCGAGATCCGCGCGGCCGGCATGGGCGGCCGTGCCGATGACTTCCTCGGTCGCCGGGTTGATCACGTCGAGCGTGCGGCCCGAGGCGGCGTTCGTCCATTCCCCGCCGATATGCAGCAAAACGTTCTTGTACATCTTTGATCCTGTCTCCGTGTCCTGGCTGGCCGCCGGGTCAGACCGTGGCCAGCACCTTGCGCAGCTTGTCGAACATCTCGTCGAGCTGGTCGTCGGTGGTGATGAAGAGCGGGGCGAAGATCGCCGTATCGCCGGCGACCCGCAGCACCAGCCCCTGTTCGAAGGCGCGGCGCAGCACGGCGAAGCCGCGCTTGCCCGGCCCGCCCTCGGGCGCGAGATCGACCGCGCCGAGCAGGCCGAAACCGCGGGTGTCGATGACGATCGGCACGTCGCGCAGGGCGGCGATGCGTTCGAGGAATTTCGGTGCCAGTGCCGCGGCGCGGGCGAACAGGTCATCCTCGCGGTAGATCCGCAGCGTCGCCAGCGCGGCGGCACAGGCCACCGGATGCGCCGAATAGGTATAGCCGTGGAAGAACTCCACCGCATCGGGTCCGGCGGCATCGAGGATCGCCTGCTGCACGTCTTCCCGCACGGCGACGGCGGCCATCGGGATGTTGCCGTTGGTGATCGCCTTGGCCATGGTCAGCATGTCCGGCACCACGCCGAACGCATCCGCCGCGAAGGGCGCGCCGGTGCGCCCGAAGCCGCAGATCACCTCGTCGAAGATCAGCAGGATGCCGTGCCTGGTGCAGATTTCGCGCAGCCGCTCCAAATAGCCCTTCGGCGGCACCAGAACGCCCGTCGATCCCGCGATCGGCTCGACGATGCAGGCGGCGATGGTGTCGGCGCCATGCAGGTCGATCATGCGTTGCAGGTCGTCGGCGAGATCGAGGCCGCCATGCTCGCCCTGGCCCATCTGGAAGCGGTTCTCGGGGATGTGCGTGTGCCGCATATGCGCCACACCCGGCAGGCCGAGGCCGAATGCCTCGCGGTTCTTCACCATGCCGCCGACCGACCAGCCGGCGAAATTGACCCCGTGATAGCCGCGCGCCCGGCCGACGAAGCGCTGGCGCTGCCCCTGGCCGCGCACGCGATGATACTGGATGGCGACCTTGAGCGCGGATTCGACTGCTTCCGAACCGGAGCCGGCGAAGAAGACGCGGTTCAGCCCGGCCGGCAGCATCTGCGCCAGCTCGTTGGCCAGCCGGAACGAGCCGGGCACGCCGAACTGGAAGGCCGGCGCGTAATCCAGCTCTTCCAGCTGCCGCGCCACCGCATCGCGGATCTCGCGCCGGCCATGCCCGGCCGGCGTGGTGTAGAGGCCGGAGACCGCATCGAGCAGTTTTTCGCCCGCGGTGTTCCAGTAATGCACACCCTCGGCGCGGGCGATGATACGCGGCGCGTCATGGAACTGGCGGTTGGCGGTGAACGGCATCCAGTGATGGATCAGCGGCTCGTTGGAGCGCAGCGCGGGCTGGGTCATGGCTCGGTCCTTGAATGAAGCAGATCTCACTAGCCTATTATTTTAAGCACGACAGGAGCAAGTCGGGCGGAAACGGCGCAAGTTCAACATGGGATGTCGATTATCCTGAACATCACACGGTGCTTGCCGGTCCTCTTGGCCGGCGCCGCCGCGCGGACTACAAGCGGAGCACGAGTATAATGGGAGTTTAAATATATGAAACTGTTCAGGCATGGCGCCGTCGGCGCCGAACGTCCAGGAATTGTCGATGGGTCCGGCGCGCTGCGCGATCTCTCCGGTGTCATTGCCGAAATCGACGCCGCAACCCTTTCCGATGCCGGGCTTGCGCGCCTCGCCGCGCTCGATGCCGCGACGCTGCCGCTGGTGCCCGCCGGCACGCGGATCGGAGCACCGGTGCCGCGGCCGGTGAATTTCATCTGCATCGGCCTCAACTATGCCGACCATGCGGCCGAATCCGGGCTCAAGGTGCCGGAGGAGCCGATCATCTTCATCAAGGCCGGCAGCGCCTATTCGGGGCCGAACGATGACATCGTGATCCCGCCCGGCGCGAAGGAGACCGACTGGGAGGTGGAGCTTGGCGTGATCATCGGCACCGGCGGCTCGCACATCGCCGAGGATTCGGCGCTCGACCATGTCGCCGGCTATTGCATCGTCAATGATGTCAGCGAGCGCGAATACCAGATCCGCCGTGGCGGCACCTGGGACAAGGGCAAGGGCTGCCCGAGCTTCGGCCCGACGGGGCCGTTCCTCGTCACCCGCGACGAGGTGCCGGACCCGCAGGCGCTCGATCTGTGGTGCGAGGTCGATGGCAAGCGGATGCAGAACGGCAACACGCGGACGATGATCTTCGGCGTGAAGACGCTGGTGTCCTATGTGAGCCGCTTCATCCATCTCCAACCGGGCGATGTGATCGCTACCGGGACGCCGCCCGGCGTCGGCATGGGCATCAAGCCGGAGCCTGTGTTTCTGCGGCCGGGCCAGACCGTGCGCCTCGGCATCGCCGGGCTTGGCGAGCAGACGCAGAAGACCATCGGCGGCTGATCCGCCGCCGGGATTGAGCCGAAAGGCCGGATTGCCGGGCGTCGCCGGCGGGTTCGCAACAACCCGCCGGCGGTTGGCCGGGCGATTTTCCGGCCGCGCCGCGCAATCTAGACTTTCGTTAATCCTCCTGCCATTGAGGCCACGGACAAGCTCCAGTAAAGGCCCATCATGCGTCGCTCCACCCTCATGCTTTTCGTGCTTCCAGCCATCCTCGCCGGGTGCGCTGTGCCTGGCCGTCATGTGCCCGGGCCGTATGCCGGCGCGCCGTCGCTGGTGGATGTCGCGGCACTCACCGCGTTCAACGGGCGGCTCCCGCTGGTGACCATTCCCGAGGCGGTCGAGACATGGTCTCCCTCGGTGAAATATGCCGTGGATGCCGCACTCAAGATCAACCCCAAGGCGGAATTCCGGGTGGTCGTGACCGCACCTGCCGCGCGTGGACCGGCGGCGGCCGAGCGGGCGATGGCCCGCCTCGCGCCACGCGCGGCCCAGGTCGCGGATGCGATCGTGGCCGACGGGGTGGCGGCGCAGCGCGTCTCGCTTGGTGCCGCGGCACCGCTCGCCGGCATTCCCGCCCCTTCGGCTCCCGAGATCGTGGTCTTCGCGAAGTAATGCCTGTCGCGGATATCGCCGCGGCTGCGCTCCGTCTGCTGGAACCCGAGACGGCGCATGACGTCGCGCTGACCGGGTTGCGCCTCGGGCTCGCCGGGCGGCGCCAGATTCCGGCAGATCCGCGCCTTGCGATGTCGGCCTTCGGGCGGACGATATCGCTGCCAGTCGGGCTTGCCGCGGGGTTCGACAAGGACGCCGTCGCCCTTGCCGGGCTGTCCCGCCTCGGGTTCGGGTTCATCGAGGCCGGTACGGTGACGCGGCGACCGCAGCCGGGCAATCCGAAGCCGCGCCTGTTCCGCCTCGCCGAGGACCGGGCGCTGATCAACCGGATGGGGTTCAACAATGGCGGCATCGAGGGGTTCGCCGCCCGCCTCGCCGGCGCCGACCGCACGCAAGCGGCGATCGGCGCCAATCTCGGGATCAACAAGGAAGGCGCGGACCCGCTGGCCGATTATCCGGCCCTGGTCCAGGCGGTGGCGCCGCATGCCGATTACATCGCCATCAACGTGTCCTCGCCGAACACGCCGGGCTTGCGCGACCTGCAGGCGACCGACCGGCTGGCCGCGATCCTCGATGCGATCCGCGCCGCGGTGCCGGGCGCGCCGCCGCTGTTCGTCAAGCTCGCGCCCGATCTCGACGAGGCGGTTCTGCCGGAGTTGGTGGAGATGGTGATTGGCCGGGGCGTTGCCGGGCTGATCGTCAGCAACACCACGCTCGCCCGGCCCGACAGCCTGCGCGGCGTGGCGCGCGGCGAGGCGGGCGGCCTGTCCGGCGCGCCGCTGTTCAACCGCGCGACACGGATGCTGGCGCGGGTGCGCCTGCTTGCCGGCGACCGGCTGCTGCTGATCGGGGTCGGCGGTGTGGCGACGCCAGAGCAGGCGCTTGCCAAGTTCCGCGCCGGCGCCAGCCTCGTGCAGGTCTATACCTCCTTCGTCTATCAGGGACCGGCGGTGCTGCACCGCCTTGCCGCCGGGCTGTCCGCCCTGCTCGACCAGTATGGCGCGGCGACACTGGCCGGGCTTGTCGGCCGCGATGCCGACCGGCTCGCGGAGATCGCGCCATGACCGAAGCCCCGATGAGCGTCGAAGTCCTCGCCCGCGATCATGATGGCTTCATCGTCGATCTCTGGGGGGTGGTGCATGACGGGGTGCGGCCGTATCCCGGCGTTGCCGCCTGCCTCCGACATCTGCGCGAGGCCGGCAAGCGCGTCGTCTTTCTCTCGAACGCGCCGCGCCGCAGGGAACCGGTTGCCGCCGCCCTGGCCGCGATGGGCATCGGCCCCGAGCTTTACGACGGGATCATGACCAGCGGCGAGGCCGTCCGCACCGCCCTGGTGTCGCGCACCGAGCCCGATTTCGCGGGGCTTGGCGAGCGGCTGTTTCACCTCGGCCCGCCGCGTGACCGCAACCTGTTCGACGATCTCGGCCTCGCCGAGGCTGACCGGCCGGAGGCGGCGGATTTCCTGCTCAATACCGGCCCCGACGATCTCGCACCGCCTGACGATCCGGCCGCCTTCGATCCGCTGCTCCGCGAGGCGCTCGGCGCCGGTCTGCCGATGATCTGCGCCAATCCGGATCTTGAGGTGATCCGCGACGGGCGCCGCATCATCTGTGCCGGGGCGCTGGCGCAGCGCTACGCCGCCTGGGGCGGGCGGGTGATCTGGCGCGGCAAGCCCGATCCCGCCGTCTATCGCCCGACCCTCGACCTGCTCGGCACCGAAGCGGGGCGGACGATTGCGTTCGGCGACTCGCTGCGCACCGACATCGCCGGCGCGAAGGCGGCCGGCATCGCCTCGGTGCTCGTGCTGTCCGGCATCCATGTCGCCACGCCGGCGGAGGCGCGCGCGGATTGCGCGGCTGCCGGGCTCGATCCGCGCGCCATCATCGGCGGGTTCCGCTGGTAAGGGTTCATCCCCGCGCCGTTTCGTGATAGCGCCGGGGGCATGACAATCCGCGTCCGTTTTGCCCCGTCGCCCACCGGCATGCTCCATATCGGCGGCGCCCGCACCGCCCTGTTCAATTATCTCTTCGCCCGCCACCATGGCGGTCAGTTCCTGCTCCGCATCGAGGATACCGACCGCGAGCGCAGCACGCCCGAGGCGACGAAGGTGATCCTCGACGCGCTCGACTGGCTTGACCTCAAATCGGACGAACCGCCGGTCTATCAATCGACCCGTTATGCCCGCCATCGCGAGGTGGCCGAGCAGATGCTCGCCGCCGGCCAGGCCTATCGCTGCTACTGCTCGCGCGAGGAACTTGCCGAGATGCGGGCCGAGGCCGAGCGGAGCAAAAAACCGTTCCGTTATGACGGGCGCTGGCGCGACCGCGACCCGACCGAAGCGCCTGCCGGGGTCGATCCCGTCATCCGCCTGCGGGCGCCACGCGAGGGCGAGACCGTGATCCACGATCTCGTCCAGGGCGAGGTGCGGGTGAAGAATGCCGAGCTCGACGACATGATCCTGCTGCGCTCCGACGGCACGCCGACCTATCTGCACGCCGTCGTGGTGGATGACCATGACATGGGGATCACCCATGTCATCCGCGGCGACGATCATCTGACCAACACGTTCCGCCAGGCCCAGATCTATGACGCGATGGGCTGGGCGCGGCCCAATTTCGCTCATATTCCGCTCATTCACGGCGCCGACGGGGCAAAACTCTCGAAGCGTCACGGCGCCGTCTCGGTCCTGCAGTTCCGCGACGAGGGCTATCTGCCCGAGGCGCTCTGCAATTACCTGCTCCGCCTCGGCTGGGGCCATGGCGATGCCGAGATCCTGCCCCGCGAGGAGCAGGTTGCGCTGTTCGACCTCGATGGCGTCGGTCGTGCCGCGAGCCGGATGGATTATGCCAAGCTGCTCCATGTGAATGCGGTCTTCCTCCGCGCGGCCGAGGACGAACGTCTTGCTGCCGATGTCGTCGCCCGGCTGGAACGCGACCATGGCGTCGCGGTCGGCACCGAGGCGGCGGGGCGCATCGCGGTGCTGATGCCGGGGCTGAAGGAGCGCGCCCGCACCCTCGCCGAACTGGCGGAATCCGCCCTGTTCATCGTTCGCGAGGCACCGCTGCCGATGACCGAGAAAGCCGCCGCCCTGCTCACCGAGGCCGCGCGCGACGACCTCGCCGCCCTGCTGCTCGATTTCGACAACACCGATTTCTCGAAGGCGGCGCTGCACGAGGCGATGAAGGCCTATGCCGAGCGCGAGGAGAAGAAGCTCGGCGCCGTCGCCCAGCCGCTGCGCGCGGCGCTGACCGGCAGCACGGTCAGCCCGCCGATCGACGCGGTGATGGAGGCGCTGGGGCCGATCGAGGTGCGCAAGCGGATTTTCGCCGCCCTCGGCGAATAGAGCAGTTTCCGATCCTTTCGGATCGGATGGGTGCTCTATCCTATTGGTAAAACAGAGCCTCTGTTGTGCGCTGAAAAAATGGCGGGTGCCGCAAGGGCGCCCGCCATTCATGCTTTCAGCAGTGAGACGAACCGAAGATCAGCGATTGACCGCCTTCAGCCCCGCTTCCGGATAGCGCGTGCCGGCGACGGTGCCGGCCGGCATGATCCGCTCGATCGCGGCGAGGTCTTCCGGCGTCAGCGTCACGTCGAGCGCGCCGATATTCTCGTCGAGATAGGCCCGGCGCTTGGTGCCCGGAATCGGCACGATATCCTCGCCCTGTGCGAGCACCCAGGCCAGCGCGAGCTGCCCGGCGGTGCAGTTCTTTTCCGCCGCCAGCGCCTTCACCTTGCCGACGAGTTCGAGGTTTTTGGTGAAATTATCGCCCTGGAAGCGCGGGGCGTGGCGGCGCCAGTCATCGGCGGCGAGATCGTCCGGCGTGCGGATCGCCCCGGTCAGGAAGCCGCGGCCGAGCGGCGAATAGGGCACGAAGCCGATCCCGAGTTCGCGCACGGTCGCGAGGATGTCGCCTTCCGGCTCGCGCGACCAGAGCGAGTATTCGGTTTGCAGCGCGGTCATCGGGTGGATCTTGTGCGCCCGGCGGATGGTGGCCGGCGCCGCCTCGGACAGGCCGAGATGCCGCACCTTGCCGGCCTTCACGAGGTCGGCCATCGCGCCCACCGTCTCCTCGATCGGCACGTTCGGATCGACGCGGTGCTGGTAATACAGGTCGATCGTGTCGATCCCGAGCCGCTGCAGCGAGGCGTCGCAGGCACGGCGCACATAGTCCGGCCGGCCGTTGATGCCGAGACGCTGGCGGTCTTCGCTGAATTCATTGCCGAACTTGGTGGCGAGGACGATCCTGCTCCGGTTCGCCTTCACGAAATTCGACAGCAGGCGCTCGTTGTCCCCGAAGCCGTACATGTCGGCCGAATCGAAGAAGGTGATGCCGCGTTCCAGCGCGCGGTCCAGCGTGGCGCGGGCTTCCGCCTCGTCGCGCCCGGCGTAGAAATCGGACATGCCCATGCAGCCGAGGCCGAGGGCGGAAACCGTGAGTGTGCCGAGTTTCCTTGTCTTCATGCGTGTCTCCATCTGTTGGGTTGCTGCCCATATGGGACGTACGTTGCGGTGATGCAGCCCCGTTGCCATATCCACCGGGGCCGGGCGCGACGTGTCTCGCGCGACTCGACAGCGGGGCCGCGGCGCTGTATAGGCCAGCGCTCAATTGGAACGCGGGAGGTTCGGCCACGGGTGGCCGGGCCGTTCGAACCGCGGTCCATTGGCGTGTTTCGGGCTCGCCCCGCCGCACGCCTTCGGATCAGGAGTGCGCCTCATGGCGAAAAAAATTGTCGGCTATATCAAGCTGCAGATCCCTGCGGGCAAGGCCAATCCGTCGCCGCCCGTCGGTCCGGCGCTCGGCCAGCGCGGCCTCAACATCATGCAGTTCTGCAAGGATTTCAACGCGGCGACCCAGGGTATGGAAGTGGGCATGCCGGTCCCGGTGGTGATCACCGCCTTTGCTGACCGCACCTTCAGCTTCATCACCAAGACGCCGCCGAACACCTATTTCCTCAAGAAGGCCGCGGGCATCCAGAAGGGCTCGACCGCAACCGGCAAGGGTGCGACGGTCGGCAAGGTGACGATGAGCCAGCTGCGCGAGATCGCGCAGACCAAGATGGTGCACATGAACGCGAACGACGTCGACGGCGCGGTGCGCATGCTGATCGGTTCGGCCCGCTCGATGGGTCTTTCGGTGGTGGAGGGCTGATCATGGCGAAGAACAAGCGGCTGGTGAAGGCGCAGTCCACTGTCGATGGCGCGAAGCTCTATCCGGTGATCGAGGCGATGGCGCTGGTGAAGTCCAACGCCACGGCGAAGTTCGACGAGACGGTCGAGCTGTCGCTCAATCTCGGCATCGATCCGCGTCATGCTGACCAGATGGTGCGCGGCCTGCTGAGCCTGCCGAACGGCACCGGCAAGACGCTGCGCGTCGGCGTGTTCGCGCGCGGCCCGAAGGCCGAGGAGGCGAAGGCGGCCGGTGCGGATGTGGTCGGCGCCGAAGACCTCGCGGAGCTGGTGCAGAACGGCACGATCGACTTCGACCGCTGCATCGCGACGCCGGACATGATGGCCCTGGTGGGGCGGCTCGGCAAGATTCTCGGCCCGCGCGGCCTGATGCCGAACCCGAAGCTCGGCACCGTCACGATGGACGTCAAGGGCGCGATCACCGCGGCCAAGTCCGGCCAGATCGAGTTCCGCGCCGAGAAGGCGGGCATCATCCATGCCGGTATCGGCAAGGCGAGCTTCGAGGTCGAGAAGCTGGTGGAGAATGCGAAGGCCCTGGTCGATGCGATCCAGAAGGCCAAGCCGGCCGGCGCCAAGGGGACGTATCTGCAGAAAGCCGCGCTGTCCTCCACGATGGGGCCGGGCGTGCGCGTGGATGTAGGCAGTCTTTCCGCCTGACGAGATGCGCCGGAGCTTCGGCTCCGGCCATGACGGGATCTGCCGGCGTGTGCCGGCGGTTCCGGACCTGTCCAAGACGGCATGTGGCGCAAGCCTTGAAGGGAAGTCTCCCGCACGCCGGAGACGGGGATCGGAGCGTTTCGTTCCGATGGTTCCGGTCTGAGGACAGGCGAACGGTGGCCGGGATGGTCCTGGCCACTTGGGCAACCCGGCGGGATACGGTCCAAACGTATTTCGCCTGACGAGTGGAGATCGACGTGGATCGCGCACAAAAGCGTGAATTCGTGGACCAGCTCGCCGCGGTGTTCGCCGAGACGTCAATGGTTGTGGTCAGCCGCAATGATGGTCTGACCGTGGCCGATGTCACGGCACTGCGTGTGAAGATGCGGGAAGCGGGCGCGCAGTACAAGGTGGCGAAGAACCGTCTGGCTCACCTCGCCTTGGAAGGGACCCGATTCGACGGACTGAAGCCGATGCTGAAGGGGCCGACCGCGATTGCGTGGTCGCAGGACCCGGTGGCGGTGGCGAAGGTGGCCGTCGAGTTCGCCAAGACCAACGAGAAGTTCGTGCTGGTCGGTGGCGCGCTTGGGACGCAGATGCTCGATGCATCCGGCGTCAGGGCGCTCGCCGAACTGCCGTCGCTCGATCAGCTTCGCGCCAAGCTCCTGGGTCTCATCCAGGCGCCGGCAACGAAGGTGGCGGGCGTGTTGCAGGCTCCGGCCGGCCAGCTCGCGCGGGTCTTTGCGGCCTATGCCAAGGCGGATGAGGCCGACGCGGCCTGAGACGAGATGAGGCGAGCCGGCATGTCCGGCTTGCATGGAACCAACTGAACGACTATTCTAAGGAATTGAACAATGGCTGATCTGGCAAATCTGGTTGAACAGCTTTCGGGCCTGACTGTTCTCGAAGCGGCGGAGCTTTCCAAGCTGCTCGAGGACAAGTGGGGCGTTTCGGCTGCGGCTCCGGTCGCGGTCGCAGCGGCGGCGCCTGCCGGCGCTCCTGCCGCGGCGGTCGAGGAGAAGACCGAATTCAACGTGATCCTCAAGTCCGCTGGCGACAAGAAGATCAACGTGATCAAGGAAATCCGCACGATCACCGGTCTTGGCCTGAAGGAGGCCAAGGATCTGGTCGAGGGCGCGCCGAAGACCGTGAAGGAAGGCGTGAACAAGGACGAGGCCGAGAAGATCAAGAAGGTTCTGGAAGAGCAGGGCGCATCTGTCGGCATCGAGTGATGTTGCATCGCGCCGCGCGGCTTTCGGGCCGGCGGCGCGACAGGACTGAAACTGGCGGGGTGCCCCATGGCACTCCGCCCGTTTGCCGTTGCGTGCCTCGGGTGAGGGCGGAGCGGTGGTTGACGACTGGCGGGGTTTCCCGCCGCTGACGCGGCGACGCCCGGGCTGATGGTAGCCCCGGGCCGCGGCGCGGTCACTGGAATGAAGATCGGGGTCTGAGCATGAATGCGATTTCGGGTGGCCTGAACAAAGTTTCCTTCACCAATCGCAAGCGCATCCGCAAGAGCTTCGGGCGTATCCCTGAAACCACGCCGATGCCGAATCTGATCGACGTGCAGCGCGCGAGCTATGACGCTTTCCTGCAGATGCACGTCTCGCCCGATTCCCGCACCAATTCGGGGTTGCAGGAAGTCTTCAAGTCGGTCTTCCCGATCGACGATTTTGCCGGCCGTGGCCGTCTTGAGTTCGTGTATTACGAGCTCGAGGAGCCGAAATACGACGTCGAGGAATGCATCCAGCGGGGCATGACCTATGCCGCGCCGCTCAAGGTGGTGTTGCGCCTGATCGTCTGGGATGTCGATGAAGACACCGGTGCGCGCTCGATCCGCGACATCAAGGAGCAGCCCGTCTACATGGGCGACATGCCGCTGATGACCGATAACGGCACCTTCGTCGTGAACGGCACCGAGCGCGTCATCGTCAGCCAGATGCACCGCAGCCCCGGCGTGTTCTTCGATCACGACAAGGGCAAGACCCATAGCTCCGGCAAGTATCTCTTCGCCGCCCGCGTCATTCCCTATCGCGGTTCCTGGCTCGATTTCGAATTCGACGCCAAGGACCTGATCTATGTCCGCATCGACCGCAAGCGGAAGCTGCCGGTCACGACGTTGCTCTACGCGCTGGAAGGCCGCGCCACCGAGGCGCTGCGCGCCGCCCGCGAGGCCAAGGGCGAAACGCTGGAGATCAGCGAGATCCGCGGCATGGATGCCGAGGAAATCCTCGGCTTCTTCTATGGCAAGGTGCCGTTCACCCGCACCCGCAATGCGGGCGGCGAGGCCGCCTGGGCGCGCCCGTTCGAGCCGGAAACCTTCCGCGGCGCCAAGCTGGTCGAGGATCTGGTGGACGCCGAGACCGGCGAGGTCGTGGCCAAGGCCGATGACAAGCTGACCGCCCGCACCGCGCGGCAGATCGCGACCAAGACCCGCTCCGTGCTGGTCAGCCGCGCCGATCTCATTGGCCGTTTCGTGGCGGAAGACCTTTTCGATCCGAATACCGGCGAGATTTTCGCCGATGCGGGCGAGGAGATTTCCGATGCCAAGCTGAAGGTGCTCGAGGATGCCGGGCTCGACGAGATCCCGACGCTTGCGATCGACCAGGCCAAGGGGCCGTGGATCCGCAACACGCTCGCCACCGACAAGAACAGCAGCCGCGAGGACGCGCTGATCGACATCTACCGGGTGATCCGTCCCGGCGAGCCGCCGACCTCGGAAACCGCCGAGGCGTTGTTCCGCGGCCTGTTCTTCGATTCCGAGCGCTACGACCTTTCGGCGGTCGGCCGCGTGAAGATGAACATGCGCCTCGGCGTCGAATGCGAGGACACGATGCGGGTGCTGCGCAAGGAAGACATCCTGCGCACCATCCAGATCATGTGCGAGCTGAAGGACGGCCGCGGCCAGATCGACGATATCGACAATCTCGGCAATCGTCGTGTCCGCTCGGTCGGCGAGCTGATGGAGAACCAGTATCGCGTCGGCCTGCTGCGCATGGAGCGCGCCATTCGCGAGCGCATGGGCTCGGTCGATATCGACGGGGTGATGCCGCACGACCTGATCAATGCCAAGCCGGCGGCGGCGGCGGTGAGGGAGTTCTTCGGCTCGTCGCAGCTTTCGCAGTTCATGGACCAGACCAATCCGCTTTCGGAAGTCACCCACAAGCGCCGCCTCTCGGCGCTTGGGCCGGGCGGTCTTACCCGCGAGCGGGCCGGGTTCGAGGTGCGCGACGTGCACCCGACGCATTATGGCCGCATCTGCCCGATCGAGACGCCGGAAGGCCCGAATATCGGCCTGATCAACTCGCTCGCGACCTTCGCCAAGGTGAACAAGTACGGTTTCATCGAGACGCCGTATCGCCTGGTGAAGGACGGCAAGGTGCTTGACGACTACAAGTACCTCTCCGCGATGGAGGAAGAGCGCCTCACCGTTGCCCAGGCCGATGCGCCGAAGCTGACCGACGGCACGCTGACCGAGGATCTGGTTTCGGTGCGCCGCAATGGCGATTTCCGTCTCGTCCGGCCGGAGGAGGTGACGGCGATCGACGTCTCGCCGCGCCAGCTCGTTTCGGTTGCGGCGGCGCTGATCCCGTTCCTTGAGAACGACGACGCCAACCGCGCGCTGATGGGCTCGAACATGCAGCGCCAGGCGGTGCCGCTGATCCGCTCCGATGCGCCGCTGGTCGGCACCGGCATGGAAGCGCCGGTGGCCCGCGATTCCGGCGCGACCATCGTGGCCCGCCGCACCGGCGTGATCGACCAGATCGATGGCGCGCGCATCGTGGTGCGCGCCACCGGCGAGGACGGCACGACGCAGGGTGTGGATATCTACCGGCTGCGCAAATACATGCGGTCGAACCAGTCCACCTGCATCAACCAGCGTCCGCTGGTGCGCGTGGGCGACCGTGTCGGCGCCGGCGACATCATTGCCGATGGGCCGTCGACCGAGCTGGGGGAACTCGCGCTCGGGCGCAACGTGCTTTGCGCGTTCATGCCTTGGAATGGCTACAATTTCGAGGACTCGATCCTCATTTCCGAGCGTGTTGCCCGCGAGGACATGTTCACCTCGATCCATATCGAGGAATTCGAGGTGATGGCCCGCGACACCAAGCTCGGGCAGGAGGAGATCACCCGCGACATTCCGAATGTCGGCGAGGAGGCGCTTCGCAATCTCGACGAGGCCGGCATCGTCTATGTCGGGGCCGAGGTGAATCCGGGCGATATCCTGGTCGGCAAGGTGACGCCGAAGGGCGAGAGCCCGATGACGCCGGAGGAGAAGCTGCTCCGCGCGATCTTCGGCGAAAAGGCGTCGGACGTGCGCGACACGTCGCTGAAGCTGCCGCCGGGTGTGAATGGCACGGTGGTGGATGTGCGGGTGTTCAACCGCCGCGGCGTCGACAAGGACGAGCGTGCGCTGGCGATCGAACGCGCCGAGATCGAGCGTCTGGCCAAGGACCGCGACGACGAGCGCGCCATCCAGGAACGCGCCTTCCTCAACCGCCTGCGCGAGAAGTTGCTCGGCCAGGTGGCCGGGAGCGGCTACAAGGGCGTGCGTTCGGGCACCGAAATCACCACCGAGCTGCTGGCCGAGGTGCCGCGTGGCGCCTGGCGCAACCTGACGGTTCAGGACGACCGGGTGATGGCGGAGATCGAGACGCTGAAGCGCGAGTTCGATGCTGCCGTGCACAAGCTGCAGCAGCGTTTCGAGAGCAAGGTCGAGAAGCTGCAGCGTGGCGATGAAATGCCGCCGGGCGTGATGAAGATGGTCAAGGTGTTCATCGCGGTGAAGCGCAAGCTGCAGCCGGGTGACAAGATGGCCGGCCGGCATGGCAACAAGGGTGTGGTCTCGCGCGTCGTCCCGATCGAGGACATGCCGTTCCTGGAAGACGGCACCGCGGTCGATGTCGTGCTCAATCCGCTCGGCGTGCCGTCGCGCATGAATGTGGGGCAGATTCTCGAAACCCATCTCGGCTGGGCCTGCGCCAATCTCGGCAAGCAGATCGGCGAGGCGGTCGAGGCGTATCGCCGCGATGCGTCCGAGCGCACACGGTTGCACGAGATGCTCAAGAGCGCCTATGGCGAGGAGATCTACGAGCAGCAGATCGCTTCGATGTCGGAAGCCGAGGTGCGTGAACTGTGCGGCAACATCCGCAAGGGCGTGCCGATCGCGACCCCGGTGTTCGATGGTGCGCGCATCACCGATATCGAGGACATGCTGGCCAAGGCCGGTCTCGACGTTTCCGGCCAGATGACCGTGTTCGACGGCCGCACCGGCGAGCAGTTCGAGCGCAAGGTCACGGTGGGCTACATGTACATGCTCAAGCTCGGTCACATGGTGGACGACAAGATCCACGCCCGCTCGATCGGTCCCTACAGCCTCGTTACCCAGCAGCCGCTGGGCGGCAAGGCGCAGTTCGGCGGCCAGCGCTTCGGCGAGATGGAGGTCTGGGCGCTCGAGGCCTATGGCGCGGCGTATACGCTGCAGGAGATGCTGACCGTGAAATCGGACGACGTTTCCGGCCGCACCAAGGTCTATGAGGCGATCGTGCGCGAGCAGGATAATTTCGAGGCCGGCGTGCCCGAGAGCTTCAACGTCCTGACCAAGGAACTGAAGTCGCTCGGCCTCAACGTCGATCTCAACCAGTCAGCGGACTGAGCAGGACCGTTCGGATTTGTCATGGCGCGGGGCGGCGACCCCGTTCCGCGCTGATGAAAGGGACTATCGCATGAACGATTTGATGAAGATTCTCGGCCAGACCGGCCAGGCCGCCACGTTCGACCAGATCCGCATCCAGATCGCCTCGCCGGAGCAGATCCGCTCCTGGTCGTATGGCGAGATCAAGAAGCCCGAGACCATCAACTACCGGACCTTCAAGCCGGAGCGCGACGGCCTGTTCTGCGCCCGCATCTTCGGGCCGATCAAGGATTACGAGTGCCTTTGCGGCAAGTACAAGCGGATGAAATTCCGCGGCATCATCTGCGAGAAATGCGGCGTCGAGGTCACGCTGGCCAAGGTGCGCCGCGAGCGGATGGGGCATATCGAGCTGGCCTCGCCGGTCGCGCATATCTGGTTCCTGAAGTCGCTGCCGAGCCGCATCGCGACCATGGTCGAGATGACGCTGAAGGATCTGGAGAAGGTTCTCTATTTCGAGAGCTACATCGTTCTCGACCCCTACACGACCGATCTCAAGCGCTACCAGCTTCTCACCGAGGACGAGCTCTACGCCAAGCAGGACGAGTTCGGCGAGGACGGGTTCAAGGCCGGCATCGGCGCCGAGGCGGTGAAGTCGATCCTCGCTGGGGTCGACCTTGAGGCCGAGCGCGCGATCATGCGCGCCGATCTGAAGGAAGCGACCTCCGAGGCGAAGCGCAAGAAGCTGGTCAAGCGGCTCAAGCTGGTCGAGGCCTTCATCGAATCCGGCACCCGTCCGGAATGGATGATCATGGATGTCGTCCCGGTGATCCCGCCGGAACTGCGCCCGCTCGTGCCGCTGGATGGCGGCCGCTTCGCGACGTCGGACCTGAACGATCTCTATCGCCGCGTCATCAACCGCAACAACCGCCTGAAGCGGCTGATCGAGCTGCGCGCGCCGGACATCATCGTGCGCAACGAGAAGCGCATGCTTCAGGAATCGGTGGACGCGCTGTTCGACAACGGCCGTCGCGGTCGTGCCATCACCGGCACCAACAAGCGGCCGCTCAAGTCGCTCTCCGACATGCTGAAGGGCAAGCAGGGCCGCTTCCGCCAGAACCTGCTCGGCAAGCGCGTCGACTATTCCGGCCGTTCGGTGATCGTGGTCGGGCCTGAGCTGAAGCTGCACCAGTGCGGCCTGCCGAAGAAGATGGCGCTGGAGCTGTTCAAGCCCTTCATCTACGCCAAGCTGGAGAAATACGGTCTCGCCACCACGATCAAGGCGGCGAAGCGGATGGTCGAGAAGGAACGCCCCGAGGTTTGGGACATTCTCGAGGAGGTGATCCGCGAGCATCCGGTGCTCCTCAACCGCGCGCCGACGCTGCATCGCCTCGGCATCCAGGCGTTCGAGCCGATCCTGATCGAGGGCAAGGCGATCCAGCTGCATCCGCTGGTCTGCACCGCCTTCAACGCGGATTTCGACGGCGACCAGATGGCGGTTCACGTGCCGCTCTCGATCGAGGCGCAGCTCGAGGCCCGCGTGCTGATGATGAGCACGAACAACATCCTCAACCCGGCCAACGGCAAGCCGATCATCGTGCCGAGCCAGGATATCGTGCTCGGCCTCTATTACCTCTCGCTCGAAACCCCGGCTTTCACCGCGGTCGAGGACAAGGAAGCGCCGCTGTTCGGCACGATGGGCGAGATCGAGCACGCGCTCGATTCCGGCTATCTCAAGCTGCACGACAAGATCCGCGCCCGTGTCGTCCGCACCCATCAGGATGGCACGCGCACGACCGAAGTGGTTCCGACCACGGCGGGCCGCATGATGATCGGCCAGCTTCTGCCCAAGCATCACGACGTGCCCTTCGCCCTGGTCAACCAGCTGCTGACCAAGAAGAAGGTGTCGGACGTGATCGATGCCGTCTACCGCCATTGCGGGCAGAAGGAGTCGGTCATTTTCTGCGACCGTCTGATGGGTGTCGGGTTCCGCCAGGCGGCCAAGGCCGGCATCTCCTTCGGCAAGGACGACATGGTCATCCCGGCCGAGAAATACGATCTGCTGGAAAAGACCCAGACCGAGGTCAAGGAATACGAGGCGCAGTATCACGACGGTCTCATCACCGCCGGCGAGCGCTACAACAAGGTGATCGACGCGTGGTCGCGCTGTAATGACGAGGTTGCCGCGGCAATGATGCGCGAGATCTCGCGGCAGGATCCCGGCAAGCCGACCAACTCGGTCTGGATGATGAGCCATTCGGGCGCGCGTGGGTCGCCGACCCAGATGCGCCAGCTCGCGGGCATGCGCGGCCTGATGGCCAAGCCGTCGGGCGAGATCATCGAACAGCCGATCCTCTCGAACTTCAAGGAAGGCCTGACCGTCGCCGAATACTTCAACTCGACCCACGGCGCCCGCAAGGGTCTCGCGGACACCGCGCTGAAGACGGCGAACTCCGGCTACCTCACCCGCCGTCTGGTGGACGTGGCGCAGGATTGCATCATCGTCAGCACCGATTGCGGCACCGAGCGCGGCCTGACCGTTCGGGCGGTGATGGATGGCGGCGAGGTCGTCTCCTCGATTTCGGAGCGGATTCTCGGCCGGACCGCGGCGGAAGACGTCCTCGACCCGACGGACGAGACGGTCATCGTCCGGGCGAACGAGCTGATCGGCGAGGTCGACTCGATGCATATCGAGAAGCTCGGCGTCGAGAGCGTGAAGATCCGCTCGGTCCTGACCTGCGAGGCCAAGGTGGGCGTTTGCGCCAAGTGCTACGGGCGCGACCTCGCCCGCGGCACGCCGGTCAATATCGGCGAGGCCGTCGGCGTGATTGCCGCCCAGTCGATCGGCGAGCCGGGCACGCAGCTGACCATGCGCACCTTCCATATCGGCGGTGCGGCGCAGCGTGGCGCCGAGCAGTCGAGCGTCGAGGCCAGCCATGACGGCACGGTGACGATCCGCAACCGCAACGTGGTGTCGAACTCGGCCGGCGCGCCAATCGTGATGAGCCGCAACTGCGAGATCGCGCTGAATGACGCGTCCGGTCGCGAGCGTGCCCGCTTCCGTGTGCCCTATGGCGCAAGGCTGCTGGTCGACGAGGACCAGACGGTGGCGCGCGGCCAGAAGCTCGCGGAGTGGGATCCGTATACCCTGCCGATCATCACCGAGCGCGCGGGTAACGTGGAATACGCCGATCTGCTCGAGGGCGTCACGCTGGTCGAACGGGTTGACGAGGTGACGGGCCTGACCTCGAAGGTCGTGGTGGACTACAAGCAGTCGGCGAAGGGGGCGGATCTGCGCCCGCGCCTCATCCTGAAGGATGAACGCGGCGAGGTGCTGCGCCTGGCGAACGGTGCGGAAGCCCGCTACTTCCTCAGCCCCGACTCGATCCTGTCGGTGGAAAACGGTGCGACCGTGCATGCCGGCGACGTTCTCGCCCGCATTCCGCGCGAGGGCAGCAAGACGCGCGACATCACCGGCGGTCTGCCGCGCGTCGCCGAACTGTTCGAGGCCCGCCGTCCGAAGGACCACGCGATCATCGCGGAAACCGACGGTCGCGTGGAATTCGGCAAGGATTACAAGGCGAAGCGCCGCGTCATCGTGAAGAATGACGAGACGGGCGAGGAGACCGAGTATCTGGTGCCGAAGGGCAAGCACGTCTCGGTGCAGGAAGGCGACTACGTGCATCGCGGCGATCCGCTGGTCGACGGGCCGCGCGTTCCGCACGATATCCTGCGGGTCATGGGCGTCGAGGCGCTGTCCGAATATCTCATCAACGAGATCCAGGACGTCTACCGGTTGCAGGGCGTGAAGATCAACGACAAGCACATCGAGGTGGTCGTTCGCCAGATGCTGCAGAAGATCGAGATCACCGAGCCCGGCGATACGACGTACCTGATCGGCGAGCTGGTGGACCGGATCGAGTTCGAGGAAGAGAACGAGCGGCGTCTCCACGCCGGTGAGCGGCCGGCCGGTGGCCTGCCGGTGCTGCAGGGTATCACCAAGGCCAGCCTGCAGACGCTCAGCTTCATCTCCGCGGCGTCGTTCCAGGAGACCACGCGCGTTCTCACCGAGGCGGCGACGGCCGGCAAGACCGACCAGCTGCTGGGCCTCAAGGAGAACGTCATCGTCGGCCGCCTCATTCCTGCCGGCACCGGCAGCGTGATGAGCCGCCTGCGTTCGATCGCGGCTGGCCGCGACCGCTCGACCCTGGCCTCCACCCGCACGGCACTGCCGGCGGCGGACTAGAGCATCATCCGATCAGATGGAAACATCTGATCGGATAAAGGTGCTGGGCTCCAGGTCGATATATCGCCTACCCCTGAAATTCGCGCGTGGATTTCAGGGGTCGGCGGACCTTCCCCCGACCCTGTTTTCAGGGTTCGGAGGCATGGGGCAGGTGGGTCCCGTTGCACGGAGCGATATGGCAAGACGAGCGCCTTCCAGTCCCAAGGGGTTGGAGGGCGTTTTCCTTTGTTCCGGCTTGAGTGCCGATGGGTCTCGGTCCGAACGGCGGCGTATCGGCCTGTTGCATGAGGCCGGTGGCTGGTGGCGGGCGCCAATCTTCATTCCTACATGCGCGATGCCTTCGAGAGAGGGGGCGGATGGATTCGGGTGTCGGCACGGGACCGGAACCCTGTGTGCGGCGCATGGCCACGTGCCGCATGTCGCGGGACCGGCCGAAAATACCCTCGCGGCGCTTGACTTGCCGGTGATCCCCTCTTAAGGATGGCGACCTCAGCGAGGCCCGGGTTCGCCCGGTCGCGTGGCTCATTTACTCTCACGCTTGCGGCGCCGCTACCCCGCGAATTGGGTGGCTTAGGTCGCAGGTCTGGGTTTCCGCAGACGGGGATTACCTCGGCCTGCGGCATTGTTATGAGCGCGCGGCAAAGCGTAACCGGCAAGAAGGATCAGGATCGAGCATGCCGACTATCAACCAGTTGATCGCCAAGGGGCGCGAAGTTCGGGCCAAGCGTAACAAGGTGCCCGCGTTGCAGGGTTGCCCGCAGAAGCGTGGCGTCTGCACCCGCGTCTACACCACGACCCCGAAGAAGCCGAACTCGGCGCTCCGCAAGGTTGCCAAGGTGCGCCTGACGAACGGCTACGAGGTTGTGAGCTATATTCCTGGTGAAGGGCATAACCTGCAGGAGCACTCGGTTGTGTTGATCCGCGGCGGCCGCGTGAAGGACCTTCCGGGCGTGCGCTATCACATTCTGCGCGGCGTGCTGGATACGCAGGGCATTGCCAAGCGTCGTCAGCGCCGTTCGCTCTATGGCGCCAAGCGGCCGAAGTAAGGAGAGTTTCCGTGAGCAGACGCCATTCCGCCGTCAAGCGCGAAGTTTTGCCGGATCCCAAGTTCGGCGATGTCGTGATCAGCCGTTTCATGAACGTGCTTATGTATGACGGCAAGAAATCGGTTGCCGAATCCATCGTCTACGGCGCGCTTGACAGCCTGAAGAAGCGCGGCGGCCAGAATGCCGATCCGGTGCGCCTCTTCCATGAGGCACTCGACAACGTGAAGCCGGCTATCGAGGTCCGTTCGCGCCGCGTCGGCGGTGCGACGTATCAGGTCCCCGTCGAGGTTCGTACCGAACGCCGGCAGGCTCTCGCGATCCGCTGGATCATCGAGTCGGCCCGCAAGCGCGGCGAGCATACGATGGAAGACCGTCTCTCCAACGAGCTGCTCGATGCGGTGAACAATCGCGGAGCGGCCGTGAAGAAGCGTGAGGACACGCATCGCATGGCTGAGGCGAACAAGGCGTTCAGCCACTACCGCTGGTAACCAACCGTCATACTCCACCCCATCACGCCAGCACGGCGCTGAAGCAGATACGTTACGGAGATACCCATGGCCAAGGCTAAATTCGAGCGCACGAAGCCACACTGCAATATCGGCACGATCGGTCACGTCGACCACGGCAAGACCTCGCTCACCGCGGCGATCACCAAGGTGCTGGCCGAGTCCGGTGGCGCGACCTTCCGCGCGTATGACAGCATCGACGCGGCGCCCGAAGAGCGCGCTCGTGGCATCACGATCGCGACCGCTCACGTCGAATACGAGACCGCGAACCGTCACTACGCGCATGTCGACTGCCCGGGTCATGCCGACTATGTGAAGAACATGATCACCGGCGCGGCACAGATGGACGGCGCGATCCTGGTGGTTTCGGCCGCCGATGGCCCAATGCCGCAGACCCGCGAGCACATCCTGCTCGCCCGTCAGGTCGGCGTGCCGGCGCTCGTCGTGTTCCTCAACAAGATGGACATGGCCGATCCCGATCTCGTCGAGCTGGTTGAGATGGAAGTCCGCGACCTGCTGAGCAAGTACGAGTTCCCGGGCGACGATATCCCCATCATCAAGGGTTCGGCGCTGTGCGCTCTCGAGGACAGCAACGCTGAACTCGGCCGCGATGCGATCCTGAAGCTGATGGAAGCGGTGGACAGCTACATCCCGCAGCCGGAGCGCCCGAAGGACAAGCCGTTCCTGATGCCGGTCGAAGACGTGTTCTCGATCTCTGGCCGTGGCACCGTGGTGACCGGCCGTGTCGAGCGCGGCATCATCAAGGTTGGTGACGAAGTCGAGATCGTTGGTCTGAAGGCCACCGTGAAGACGACCGTGACCGGCGTCGAAATGTTCCGCAAGCTGCTCGACCAGGGCGAGGCCGGCGACAATATCGGCGCGCTGCTGCGTGGCACCAAGCGTGAAGATGTCGAGCGTGGCCAGGTTCTCGCCGCGCCGGGCTCGATCACCCCGCACACCAACTTCTCCGGTTCGGTCTACATCCTGAACAAGGAAGAAGGTGGCCGTCACACGCCGTTCTTCACCAACTACCGTCCGCAGTTCTACTTCCGCACCACCGACGTGACCGGTGTGGTGAGCCTGCCGGAAGGTGTCGAGATGGTGATGCCGGGCGACAACGTGACCGTTGCCGTCGAGCTCATCGCGCCGATCGCGATGGATGAAGGCCTCCGCTTCGCGATCCGCGAAGGTGGCCGGACGGTTGGTTCGGGCGTCGTCGCGAGCATCACGAAGTAACCGCTTGCCTGGTTGAGTTGGTCGGCCGCCATCCGGTCTGAACCGGGTGGCGGCCGCCAGATTTGTTTCGGACTAGCGCGCGGCCCGAATGGGCGGACCGGGCGTTCCGTGTAAAGATTGCAGGTTTCGACGATGGACAGTCAGAATATTCGCATTCGCCTGAAGGCGTACGATCACCGGGTGCTGGATAACAGCACCAGGGAGATTGTGAACACGGCGAAGCGCACGGGCGCCCAGGTGCGCGGACCGATTCCGCTGCCGACGCATATCGAGCGGTTCACCGTGAACCGTTCGCCGCATGTCGACAAGAAGAGCCGCGAGCAGTTCGAAATCCGGACCCATCGCCGCCTGCTCGACATTGTCGAACCGACCGCGCAGACCGTGGACGCGCTGATGAAGCTCGACCTCGCGGCCGGTGTCGACGTCGAGATCAAGATCTGAGCAGAGAATGAGTGTGATGCGCACCGGTATTATTGCAAAGAAGCTGGGGATGACCCGGCTGTTCAGGGAAGACGGCACGCATGTGCCGGTGACCGTGCTGCACATGGATGATGTGCGCGTGGTCTCTGCCCGCACCCAGGAGCGTGATGGCTACGCAGCCGTCCAGCTCGGCTTCGGTCACGCGAAGACAAAGAACGTGACCAAGCCGATGAAGGGTCATTACGCGGCAGCCAAGGTCGAGCCGGCGATGAAACTCGTCGAGTTCCGGGTTGCCGATGATGCGGTTCTGGAAGCGGGCCAGGTTCTTTCGGCGGCGCATTTCACCGTTGGGCAGAAGGTCGACGTTGCTGGCATCAGCAAGGGCAAGGGGTTCGCCGGCGCGATGAAGCGCTGGAACTTCAGCGGCCTTGAAGCCACGCACGGCGTCTCGATCAGCCACCGTTCGCACGGTTCGACGGGTAACCGTCAGGATCCGGGCAAGACCTTCAAGAACAAGAAGATGGCCGGGCATCTCGGCGTCGAGCGCATCACCACTCTCAACCTGGAAGTGGCCGCGATCGACGAGGCGCGCAACCTGATCATGATCAAGGGTGCCGTTCCGGGGTCCAAGGACGGATACGTCCTGGTGCGCGATGCAGTGAAGAAGGCCCGTCCCGCCGACGCGGCCTATCCTGCGGCACTGAAGGCCTGAGGAGTCCGACATGCAGATCGATATTTCCACCCTCGATGCCGGTAACGCCGGCAAGGCTGAACTGCCCGAGGAATATTTTGGTGCAACGCCGCGTGCCGACATCATGGCGCGTGTTGTTCACTGGCAGCTCGCGAAGCGCCGCGCCGGCACCCACAAGGTGAAGGGCATGGGCGAGGTGAGCGGCACGACCAAGAAGCCGTATCGCCAGAAGGGCACCGGCAATGCTCGCCAGGGCTCGCTGCGTGCGCCGCAGTTCCGCACCGGCGGCGCAGTGCATGGCCCGGTTGTCCGCGATCACGGGTATTCGCTGAACAAGAAAGTTCGCCGTCTGGGGCTGATCTCGGCGCTGTCGCAGAAGCTGGCCGAGGGCAAGCTTGTCGTGCTCGACACGGTGTCCGGTGTCTCGAAGACGAGCGAGCTGAATGTCAAGCTGAAGAAGCTTGGCTGGGGCCGCACGCTGGTTGTCGATGCCGTCGTTGACGCCGACTTTGCGCGTGCAAGCCGCAACCTGATCGGGATCGACGTGCTGCCGGTTGTTGGCGCCAATGTCTATGACATTCTTCAGCACGATACGCTGGCCATCACGGCTGCCGGGCTCGAGGGGCTGAAGGCGCGTCTCGACGGCGTGAAGTCGGGCGCCGCCAACGAGGAGATTGCGGCATGAGCGAGACTGTTGAAAACAAGTCCGGTGCGAAGAAGCCTGTGCTGTCGCGCGAGGCGATGTTCGACATCATCCGTGGTCCGCTGATCACCGAGAAGGCGACGGCGCTGTCGGAAAAGAACCAGGTCGGCTTCAAGGTTTCGCTCGACGCGACCAAGCCCGGCATCAAGGCGGCGGTCGAGACCCTGTTCGGCGTGAAGGTGCTGAACGTGAACACGCTGGTTCAGAAGGGCAAGACTAAGCGGTTCAAGGGCCGCCCGGGTCGCCGTTCGGATTTCAAGAAGGCGTTCGTGACGCTGGCCGAGGGTCAGTCGATCGATTTCACGACGCGGCTGGCGTAAGGCGAGACTGAAACATGGCACTCAAGCATTTTAAACCGGTTACGGCGAGCCTTCGCGGCACCGTGCTGGTTGACCGGTCCGAGCTCTGGAAGGGCAAGCCGGTCAAGGGTCTGACCGAGGGGCTGAGCAGCTCGGGCGGGCGCAACAACCATGGCCGAACCACGGTCCGGTTCCGTGGCGGCGGACACAAGCGCGCCTATCGCGTCGTCGATTTCAAGCGCCGCAAATTCGATATGGCGGCGACGGTCGAGCGTCTTGAATATGATCCGAACCGTTCGGCCTTCCTTGCGCTCGTTAAGTACGAGGATGGCGAGCTCGCCTACATCCTCGCGCCACAGCGCCTCAAGGTTGGCGATCAGGTCGTCTCCGGCGTAAAGGTCGACGTGAAGCCGGGCAACTCGATGCCGCTCGCGGCCATTCCGGTTGGCACGATCATTCACAATATCGAGCTGAAGGCCGGCGCTGGCGGCAAGCTCGCGCGGTCCGCCGGGACGTTCGCTCAGCTCGTCGGCAAGGACCAGGGCTATGCCCAGGTCAAGCTGATGTCCGGCGAATTGCGGTTGATCCGTGGCGAGTGCATGGCGTCGATCGGTGCGGTGTCGAACCCCGATCACTCCAACCAGCAGCTCGGCAAGGCTGGACGCAAGCGCTGGCTGGGTCGTCGTCCTCATAACCGCGGCGTCGCGATGAACCCGGTCGATCACCCGCTGGGTGGTGGCGAGGGTCGCACCTCCGGTGGTCGCAACCCGGTTACCCCGTGGGGCAAGCCGACCAAGGGTGCGAAGACGCGTGCGAACAAGCGGACTGACGGCCTTATCATCCGCCGTCGCAAAGTCGGGAAGGGCTGATCGAGATGACACGTTCCGTCTGGAAAGGCCCGTTCGTCGACGGGTACATGCTGAACAAGGCCGAGGCTTCCCGTGCGTCGGGCCGCAACGAGATCATCAAGATCTGGTCGCGCCGCTCGACCATCTTGCCCCAGTTCGTCGGTCTTACCTTCGGCGTCTACAATGGCCGGAAGTTCCTCCCGGTTCAGGTGTCCGAGAATATGGTCGGGCACAAATTCGGCGAGTTCTCACCGACCCGCACGTTCAACGGCCACGCGGCCGACAAGAAGGCGAAGCGAGGCTGATATGAGCAAACCGAATTATCCGCGCACGCTCGCGGACTCCGAGGCCGAGGCGGTGCTGCGCAATCTGCGCTGCAGCCCGCGCAAGCTCAACGTCGTCGCGGCGTCGATCCGCAACCAGCCGGCTGGCAAGGCCATCGCCGATCTCGCTTTCAGCAAGCGGCGCATCGCGAAGGACGTCAAGAAGCTGCTGGAATCGGCCATCGCCAATGCCGAGAACAATCATCAGCTGGATGTCGATCGTCTGGTCGTCACGACTGCGGATGTCGGTCGTTCGATCGTGATGCGGCGGTTCCACGCTCGCGGCCGCGGCCGTGCGGCGCGCGTGGAGAAGTGGTTCAGCCATCTGCGCATTGTCGTGGCCGAGCGTGACATCGAGACTAAGGCCGACCGCCGCGCCCGGCGCGCGACGGCCAAGCCGGCGGCGAGTGCCAGCCCGGCGGCGAATGAAGGGGTGCCTGCGTAATGGGTCACAAAGTCAATCCGATCGGGCTGCGGCTCGGCATCAATCGCACCTGGGACAGCCGCTGGTTTGCCGGCGCGGATTACGCGTCGCTCCTGCATGATGACCTGAAGCTGCGCGAGCATCTGCTCACCCGGCTCGCCGGTGCTGGCGTGTCGAAGGTGCTGATCGAGCGCCCGGCCAAGAAGCCGCGCGTGACGATCTATGCCGCGCGTCCTGGCGTTGTCATCGGCAAGAAGGGCCAGGATATCGACGTGCTCAAGAAAGAGCTGTCGGTGATGGCCCGCGCCGATGTCTCGCTGAACATCGTTGAAATCCGCAAGCCGGAAATCGATGCGACGCTCGTTGCGCAGAACATCGCGCAGCAGCTGGAGCGCCGCGTGGCGTTCCGCCGTGCGATGAAACGGTCTGTTCAGTCCGCGATGCGCCTCGGCGCGCAGGGTATTCGGATCAACTGCGGCGGCCGTCTCGGCGGGGCCGAGATCGCGCGGATGGAATGGTATCGTGAGGGCCGCGTTCCGCTGCACACGCTCCGGGCCGACATCGATTTCGGTGTTGCCACGGCGAAGACCACCTATGGCACGTGTGGCGTGAAGGTGTGGATCTTCAAGGGCGAGATCATGGCGCACGATCCGTTGGCGCAGGACCGGCGCATCGCCGAACAGGCGCCGCAGCGCTGAGCCGGAGCAGATAACATGTTGTCACCAAAGCGTACGAAATTCCGCAAGGCGCACAAGGGTCGCATCCACGGCACCGCCAAGGGAAACACGCAGCTCAATTTCGGCCAGTTCGGCCTGAAGGCGCTCGAGCCGGAACGGATCACTGCGCGGCAGATCGAGTCGGCCCGTCGTGCCATCACGCGTCAGATGAAGCGTGCCGGCCGCGTGTGGATCCGTATTTTCCCGGATCTGCCAGTCTCGACCAAGCCGGCCGAAGTCCGCATGGGCTCCGGCAAGGGTAGCCCGGAATTCTGGGTTGCCCGCGTGCAGCCGGGCCGGATCATGTTCGAGATCGACGGTGTGGCCGAAGGCATCGCGCGGGAGGCCTTGAAGCTCGGGGCTGCGAAGCTGCCGATCAAGACCAAGATCGTCACCCGTATCGGGGAGGCCTGAGATGACCAAGGCAAGTGATATTCGCGCGAAGACGTCTGACGAGCTGGGCGATATCCTGCTCGAGCTGAAGCGCGAGCAGTTGAATTTGCGGTTCCAGCGGGCCACCGGCCAGCAGGAAAACACCAGCCAGATCCGCAAGGCGCGTCGCGACGTGGCACGTGTGAAGACGATTCAGGCCGAGCGCGCCCGCGCCGCGGCCAAGGCTTGAGGGGTTTAGAGTTATGCCGAAGCGCGTCCTGACCGGGCGGGTTGTGAGTGACAAGATGGACAAGACCGTTACGGTTCTTGTCGAGCGTCGCGTCATGCATCCGCTGTACAAGAAATTCATCCGCCGCTCGAAGAAATACGCGGCGCATGACGAAGGCAACGTCTGCGAAATGGGCGACCTGGTGCGGATCGAGGAATGCCCCCCGATCAGCAAGCGCAAGGCCTGGCTCGTGACCGCGCGCAACGGCGAGCCGGTCGGCGCTACCGTCGAAGCCCAGGGAGCGTGAGATGATCATTGTCGAATCCAATCTCGACGTTGCCGACAATTCCGGTGCGCGCCGCGTGCAGTGCATCAAGGTGCTGGGCGGTTCGAAGCGTCGCACGGCGTCGGTCGGCGATGTCATCGTCGTGTCGATCAAGGATGCGATTCCCCGCGGCAAGGTGAAGAAGGGCGACGTGCACCAGGCCGTCGTCGTTCGCACCGCTTATCCGGTGCGCCGTGCGGATGGCAGCGTGATCCGGTTCGACCGCAATGCGGCCGTGCTGATCAATAAGCAGATGGAGCCGATCGGCACCCGCATCTTTGGGCCGGTCACCCGCGAACTGCGCGCACGCAAGTTCATGAAGATCATCAGCCTGGCGCCGGAGGTGCTGTAATATGGCCGCACGTATCCGTAAGGGCGACCGCGTTGTCGTCATCTCTGGCGCAAGCAAGGGTCGCGAGGGCGAAGTCCTTCGCGTTCTGCCCGCCGAGAACAAGGCTGTCGTCTCTGGTGTGGCCGTGGCGAAGCGGCACACCAAGGCTCGCGGGATGGGTGAGCAGGGCGGCATCATCCAGAAGGAGATGCCGGTCCATCTGTCGAATATTGCACTGATCGATCCGGAGACGAAGAAGCCGACCCGCGTGGGCTTCCGGATTCTCGAGGACGGTCGCAAGGTCCGGGTCGCGCGCAAAAGCGATTCCGTGATCGATGGTTGAGGATAGAGCGATGAGCGAGGCCATTGCCAAGACCCGGCTCCAGCTGCACTACGAGTCGGTTGTGCGCGCTGCTCTGCAGAAGGAGTTCGGCTATACGAACCCGATGCAGGTGCCGAAGCTTGAGAAGATCGTGATCAACATGGGCGTTGGCGAAGCCGCCGCGGACCAGAAGAAGCTCGACGCGGCCGTTGCCGAGCTCACCCTCATCGCCGGCCAGAAGCCGGTGAAGACGGTGGCGAAGAAGGCTATCGCCGGCTTCAAGATCCGCAAGGGTCTGCCGATCGGTTGCAAGGTGACGCTCCGCCGGGCGCGGATGTATGAATTTCTCGACCGTCTGGTGACCATCGCACTCCCCCGCGTCCGCGATTTCCGCGGCATCTCGGGCAAGGGTTTCGATGGGCGCGGGAACTTCGCCATGGGTCTCAAGGAACAGATCATGTTCCCCGAGATCGAGTATGACAAGGTTGACGAGATGCGCGGCATGGACATCGTGTTCGTGACCTCCGCGCAGACCGATGCCGAGGCGAAGGCGCTTCTCAAGGGGTTTGAAATTCCGTTCGTGAACTGAACGGCATTTTGAGCGCGTAAACGGATTTATTGGAAAACCGCCGGGACGTGCCGGCAGGTTCCGGAGGATAGAAGACGATGGCGAAGACCTCACAGGTCAATCGGAATAAGCGGCGCGAGAAGATGGCCGCGCGTGATGCGGGGAAGCGCGCTGCGCTGAAGGCAATTGTGAAGGACCGTACCCTCCCGGTGGAGGACAGGTTTGACGCGACCCTGAAGCTCGCGCAGCTTCCGCGCAATGGCGCCAAGACCCGCGTGCGGCTGCGCTGCGAGCTGACCGGGCGCGCCCGCGGCAACTATCGCAAGTTCAAGCTCTGCCGTATCGCTCTGCGCGATCTCGCGAGCGCCGGGCAGATTCCTGGCATGGTCAAGTCGAGCTGGTAAGGGGGATATAACATGTCGATGTCCGATCCCCTGGGTGACATGCTCACCCGCATCCGCAATGCGCAGCGCGCCCGTCACGCAGTTTGCGTGGCGCCCGCGTCGAACCTGCGGGCCAATGTCCTTGACGTGCTGAAGCGCGAGGGTTTCATTCGCGGTTTCTCGAAGGAGGAGCTTCGCCCCGGTGTTGCTCAACTCCGCATCGAGTTGAAGTATAACGAGGGTGAGCCGGTGATCAAGGAAATCACCCGCGTCTCACGTCCCGGTCGTCGCGTCTACTCCAAGATCAAGGAGTTGCCGCGGGTTTATGCCGGCCTTGGTGTGTCGATCCTGTCGACCCCGCGCGGGGTCATGAGCGACGTCGAAGCGCGCACTGCCAATGTTGGCGGTGAAGTGCTCTGCCGCGTCTTCTGAGGAGGCAGCATCATGTCACGAGTTGGTAAGTATCCGGTTGCTGTTCCGCAGGGTGTGTCGATCACCATCGTCGATGGTTTCCTGACCGCGAAGGGCAAGCTGGGTGAGCTGAAGATGCCGCTTTCCGAGCGCGTCGAGACCGTGTTCGAGGATGGCAAGGTCACCGTAACCCCGCGCGACAAGGAAGCCGCATCCCGCATGATGTGGGGCACGACGCGCGCGAATGTCGCCAATGTTGTCCAGGGCGTCTCGCAGGGTTATGCGAAGACGCTCGAGATCAACGGCACCGGTTTCCGCGCCTCGGTCCAGGGCAGCAACCTGGTCATGAATTTGGGCTTCTCGCACGATGTGGTCTATCCGGTGCCGCAGGGCATCAAGATCACCTGCGAAAAGCCGACATCGATCAAGGTTGAGGGTATCGACAAGCGGCTGGTGGGGCAGGTTTGCGCCGAGCTTCGCGCCTTCCGTCCGCCCGAGCCCTACAAGGGCAAGGGTGTGAAGTTCGAGGGCGAGGCGATCCGTCGCAAGGAAGGCAAGAAGAAGTAATGAGCGCTGTACACGAAAACGAGGCGCGGCGCCGCCAGCGCCTCCGCTACCAGATCCGCCTCAAGGCACATGGCCGTCCCCGCCTTTCGGTGTTCCGGTCGGGCAAGCACATCTATGCCCAGGTGATCGACGATGCCGCGGGGCGCACGCTCGCTGCCGCGTCGTCGCTGGATGCCGGCCTGCGCGCGGCGCTGAAGACCGGGGCCGACAAGCAGGCCGCCGCTGCGGTGGGCAAGCTTGTGGCCGAGCGGGCGAAAGAGGCCGGTGTCACCCAGGTCGTGTTCGACCGTGGCGCCTACATGTATCATGGCCGGGTGAAGGCCCTGGCCGAAGCCGCTCGCGAGAGCGGTCTGGATTTCTGAGGAGCAGGGCATGGCACGCGAACCGAGAGAAGGCCGGGGCCGCGAGCGCGAGCGGGATCGCGATGGCGACGAGCTGATCGACAAGCTCGTCACCATCAACCGCGTCGCGAAAGTGGTGAAGGGTGGCCGTCGTTTTGCTTTTGCCGCCCTCGTGGTGGTTGGCGACCAGAAGGGCCGGGTTGGCTTCGGCGCTGGCAAGGCGAAGGAAGTTCCGGAAGCCATCCGCAAGGCGACCGAGCGGGCAAAGCGCGGCATGATCCGCGTTCCGATGAAGGAAGGCCGCACGCTGCATCATGACATCGAGGGCCGTTTCGGCGCCGGGCATGTCGTGCTGCGCGCAGCGCCTCCGGGCACCGGTATCATCGCTGGCGGTCCGATGCGCGCCGTTTTCGAGACGCTCGGCATCGGCGACGTCGTGGCGAAGTCGCTCGGCAGCCGCAATCCGCACAACATGGTGAAGGCAACGGTTGCGGCGCTCTCGCAATGCGCCAGTCCGCGCAGTGTTGCCTCTCGTCGTGGCAAGAAGGTCGCTGACCTGTTCGGCCCGAAGCGCGAGAAGGAGGTCCAGGCCGATGTCTGATCAGGTGAAGCGGGTGCGCGTCACCCAGGTCGGGTCGCCGATTGGCCGCAAGCCGGGCCAGAAGGAGACTCTTGTCGGTCTCGGTCTGCGCCGGATGAATGCGAGCCGTGAACTCGCCGCCACCCCGGAAACGCTCGGCCGCATCCGCAAGGTCAAGCATCTCCTGAAGGTCGAGGAGCTGTCGTAATGAAACTGAACGAACTGCGCGATAATCCCGGTGCGCGCCCGAAGTCGAAGCGGCTTGGGCGCGGCATCGGATCGGGCAAGGGCAAGACGTCCGGAAAGGGCGTCAAGGGCCAGAAGGCGCGTGAGGGCGTATCGCTGAACGGGTTCGAGGGCGGTCAGCTCCCGATCTACCGGCGTTTGCCGAAGCGCGGCTTCAGCAATGTGAACCGCAAGGACTATGCCCCCCTGAACATCGGCACACTTGCTGCGCTGATCGAGGCGGGCAAGATCCATGCGGGGCAGAAGATCACCGAGGCGACCCTGCGCGCCGCCGGTGTCTATGCCGGTTCGAAGCTTGCCGGCGTGCGGCTGCTTGGCCGCGGCGAGATCTCGCAGAAGGTTGAGATCGAGGTGTCTGGCGCATCGGCCACGGCCATCGCTGCCATCGAACAGGCTGGCGGCAGCGTGACGACGACGGTCGTCCGCGCTGAGGCGGCTTCTGCCTGACCCACTTGCCGTGACCACCAAGGTTGCGGCACAATAAAGCCTGACGAACGGCGCTGCAGGTCGTGAGTTTTCACAGACCCGCGGCGCCGTTCCGGTTTCCGGAGATACGGCACGCTGCCGTTGGATGAGGGATATTCATGGCGTCCGCCGCTGAGCAACTCGCTTCGAGCTTCAACCTCGAAACCCTGTCGAAGGCGACCGATCTCAAGAAGCGGATCTGGTTCACCCTCGGTGCGCTGATCGTTTTCCGCCTCGGCACTTATATCCCGATTCCCGGGGTGGACCCGACGGTGATGGAGCATATGCTGGCGCAGAATGGCGGCGGCATTCTCGGCATGTTCAACATGTTCAGCGGCGGCGCGCTTGGTCGCATGACGGTGTTCGCGCTGAACATCATGCCCTACATCTCCGCGTCGATCATCATGCAGCTGCTCCAGGCGGCCGTTCCGCAACTTGAGACGCTCAAGAAGGAAGGTCAGACGGGGCAGCAGAAGATCAACCAGTATACACGCTACCTCACGGTCGTGATTGCTCTCGCCCAGTCTTACGGCATCGCCATCGGGCTTGAGAGCATCACCTCGACTGTTGGCCCTGCCGTCATGGATCCAGGGCTCTTCTTCATTGTCACCACCGTGATCACGCTGACGGGCGGCACCGTGTTCCTGATGTGGCTCGGTGAGCAGATTACCTCGCGGGGTATCGGTAACGGGTCGAGCCTGATCATTTTCGCCGGTATCGTTGCAGCGTTTCCGGGAGCAATCGCGAGCGTGCTTCAGCTCGGTGCTTCTGGTGGGCTCTCGACCGGGTTTGTAATTGGCTTTTTTGTTCTCTCGCTCGCGGTCGTCGCCTTTGTGGTGTTCATGGAACGCGCGCAGCGCAAGGTCGTGATCCAGTATCCGAAGCGCCAGGTGGGGAACCGCATGTTCGGTGGCGATTCATCTCACCTTCCGATGAAAGTGAACACGTCGGGCGTTATTCCTCCGATTTTCGCCAGTTCACTGTTGCTCATCCCGGCCACCGTGATCGGGTTCAGCCACGGCACCGGCCCTGGCTGGCTGCAGTTCCTCGCCCGCGAGTTGTCGAACGGACAGCCGGGCTACATGTTGCTGTATGCCGGTTTGATCATCTTCTTTTCCTATTTTTACACGGCCGTTGTGTTCAATCCTGAGGAAACCGCGGATAATCTCAAGAAATACGGCGGTTTTGTTCCCGGCATCCGTCCCGGGGCAAACACGGCTAAATATTTCGACTCGGTGTTGACCAGGCTCACCACAATCGGCGCCGCCTACCTCGTCATCGTCTGTCTCATACCTCAATTCCTGATCGGACAATTCGATCTGGCAGCGGGATATTATTTCGGCGGCACCTCGCTTTTGATCGTCGTTTCGGTCACGATGGACACGGTAGCGCAAATTCAGTCTCATCTACTTGCCCATCAATATGAAGGCCTGATTCGCAAGGGTCGAGGGAGGACACGCGGTCGATGAACATTATTCTTTTGGGGCCTCCGGGAGCCGGCAAAGGCACGCAGGCGAAAATTCTAGAGGAGCGCTACGGCGTTGCCCAGATTGCCACCGGCGACATGCTGCGGGCCGAACTGAAGGCCGGCACCGAACTCGGGCTTGCCGCGAAGGCGGTGATGGAAGCCGGCGCACTGGTGTCGGATGACATCATCATCGGCATGCTGCGGAATCGGCTGTCCCGGCCGGATTGCCGTAACGGCTTCATCCTCGACGGTTTTCCCCGCACAGTTCCCCAGGCCGAGGCGCTGGATGCGATGCTGGCGGAACAGAAATTCGATCTCGATGCCGTGATCCTGCTGAAGGTGGATGAGGCAGTGCTGGTCGAGCGTATCTCCGGGCGCTTCACCTGCGGGACTTGCGGCGCCGGGTATCATGACCGGTTCCATCCCACGAAGGCCGATGGCGTCTGCGACAAATGTGGCGGGCACGATTTCGTTCGCCGCCCGGACGACAAGGCGGAGGTCGTGAAAGACCGTCTCTCGGCCTACAACGCGCAGACCGCGCCGATCCTGCCCTATTACGAAGCTGGCGGGCGGCTCTACTCCGTCGATGGCATGGCGGCGATGGACGACGTCACCGGCCAGATCGAGGCGGCGTTGCGTGAGGCGGGTGTCGCCCGTCCGGCGACAGTGTGATAATGGATCAGATCACGGAAAATTGATCCATCTCGATTGACTCGGAACGGGCCGGGCATTAGAGAACCACATCTGCGGCGCTCCCTGGCGGGGCGCCGCACTTTATTGAGGCGCCAAGGCTGGTTTATCTAGTCTGAGCCTTCATTCGATGACCTTCAATGCCGCCGGCCGCACCCGGCGGCGATCCAAGGAGCAGACCGTGGCGCGTATTGCCGGCGTAAACATCCCTTCGAACAAGCGCGTGCTGATCAGCCTGCGGTATATTTATGGTATCGGGCCGGCCAAGGCGCGCGAAATCTGCCAGGCGCTCGAGATCGCCGACGAGAAGCGTGTCAATCAGCTCTCCGAAGACGAGATCATGAAGATCCGCGAGCTGATCGACAAGGATTATCGCGTCGAGGGTGATCTCCGCCGTGAAGTCGCCATGAACATCAAGCGCCTCGTCGATCTTGGGTGCTATCGCGGGCTTCGGCATCGCAAGGGTCTGCCAGTTCGTGGCCAGCGCACCCACACCAACGCCCGCACCCGTAAGGGCAAGGCCGTGGCGATTGCTGGCAAGAAGAAGGCGACCCGCTAAGCTGCGGCTTCGCGCCTACCCGACTTTCAACGCCGGCCGACCATGGGTCGGCGTATCGAGACAGAGACAGGATTATTCATGGCCAAAGCAGCCTCCACGCGTCCCCGCCGCAAGGAACGCAAGAACATCTCCTCCGGTGTCGCGCATGTTCTCGCGAGCTTCAACAACACGATGGTGACCATTTCGGACGCGCAGGGCAACGCGATCTCGTGGTCGTCGGCCGGCAGCCAGGGTTTCAAGGGCAGCCGCAAGTCGACCCCGTATGCGGCGCAGGTGGCTGCCGAGGATGCCGGGCGCAAGGCGCGCGAGCACGGCATGGAGACGCTGGAAATCGAGGTTAGCGGTCCGGGGGCTGGTCGTGAGAGCGCGTTGCGCGCCCTGCAGACGATCGGTTTCTCGATCACCGCGATCCGTGACCTCACGCCGATTCCGCATAACGGCTGCCGTCCGCGCAAGCGTCGCCGCGTCTGACGGCGCCGGCCGCTGACGCGGCCCGGCCGCACCCCGAAGGGCTGATGCCGCGCCGGGGTCGGAACGTTTTTGGATGGTGAGGGCGGCACGCCCGCCTGACCGGAGGGACTGATGTTGAGAGATACGCATTTGGCATTGCAGCGGAACTGGCAGTCGCTGCGCAAGCCCGAGAAGCTGGATATCGAGCCCGGCGCTGATGACATGCGCGTGGCGACGATCATCGCCGAGCCGCTGGAGCGCGGTTTCGGCCTTACTCTCGGCAACGCCCTGCGCCGTGTCCTGCTGTCCTCGCTGCATGGCGCAGCCGTGACATCGGTGCGGATCGATGGCGTGCTGCACGAATTCTCGTCGATCGCCGGCGTCCGTGAGGACGTCACCGACATCGTCCTCAATATCAAGCAGATCGCGGTGCGCATGCATGGCGATGGCCCGAAGCGGATGACCGTGTCGGCGACCGGTCCCTGCGAGGTGACTGCCGGGATGATTCAGACCGGTCACGATATCGAGGTGATGAACCCCGAGCTAGTGATCTGCACGCTGGACGACGGTGCGACGCTCGGCATGGAACTGACGGTCGATTCCGGCCGTGGCTATGTTCCGGCCGCGGCGAATCGCCCCGAGGATGCGCCGATCGGGCTCATCCCCGTCGATTCGATCTATTCGCCGGTGCGCCGCGTGTCGTATCGCGTGGAGCCGACTCGTGTCGGTCAGGTCACCGACTATGACCGTCTGATCCTGAACATCGAGACCAACGGCGCCGTCACTCCTGAAGATTCGGTGGCGCTTGCCGCCCGCATTCTGCAGGACCAGCTCGGCATGTTCATCAACTTCGAGGAGCCGCAGCGCCTCCGCGCCGAGGAGCCGCGCCCGGAGTTGCCGTTCAACCCGAACCTGCTGCGCAAGGTGGACGAGCTGGAGCTTTCCGTCCGTTCGGCGAACTGCCTGAAGAACGACAATATCGTCTATATCGGCGATCTCGTTCAGAAGTCGGAGCAGGAAATGCTGCGCACGCCGAATTTCGGCCGCAAATCGCTGAACGAAATCAAGGAAGTCCTGTCTGCCATGGGCCTTGGCCTTGGCATGGTTGTGCCGGACTGGCCGCCTGAAAATATCGAGGAGCTGGTCAAACGCTCCGACAATCCGTTCTGATCGCCTTTCAACCCATCGCTTTTCGTCTTTACTGATCCGGAGTTACTCCCATGCGTCACGGCCTTGCAGGACGTAAACTTGGCGTCACCGCGTCCCACCGCGCGGCCATGTTCCGCAACATGGCGGTCGCCCTGCTCAAGCACGAGCAGATCACCACCACGCTGCCGAAGGCGAAGGAGCTCCGGCCGGTTGCCGAGAAGCTGATCACCCTTGGCAAGCGCGGCGGGTTGCACGCCCGCCGTCAGGCGCATGCGATGCTGAGAGACGATGTCATCGTCTCCAAGCTCTTTGCGGCGCTTGCCGATCGATACAAGGAACGCCAGGGCGGCTATACTCGCGTTCTGAAGGCCGGCATGCGGTATGGCGATGCCGCAGATATGGCTGTCATCGAGCTTGTCGATCGCGATCCGGCCGCGAAGGGGCAGGATAGCGGCCCGAAGCCGGAGCTCGCCACCGATGAGACCGAGTCCGACGAAGCGGCTGCTGCCTGAACGCTTCCGCCGCGTTTGATTGAATGAAGGGCGCGGCATCTGCCGCGCCTTTTTTCGTTCTGTCGGCACACTACAACAGCATGCCATGCTTGAGCATCATCCGACCGTGACGGATCGGTGAGTACTCCAGGGAGTGACGATGCAATTCGACCAGATCACCGCTGAAACCCCCTCTGAATCCGGGCTTGCGGCTGGCTATGGCACGCTGCATGCGCATCTTGACGCCGGGGCGATCGGCCCCGCGATCGACGGATGGGAAGCACTTCGTCGGGATTATGGTACGTGGTCGAGCCTCGTCCATCTGCGGTTCTCGCAGGATACTGCCGATCCCGGCCGCAATGCGGCACGGGAATATGCCGACGCGCTCGACCCGGTGGTCGCCAATCATGAAACCGCGTTCAAGACCCGATTGCTGGGGCTCGACACGGCTGCGCTCGAAGCCCGGTTCGGCCCCCACGCGCTGGCGATGTGGCGCAATGACATTACGACCTTCCGGCCTGAAATTGCCGCGGATCTGGAAGTCGAGTCCCGTCTCGCGGCCGAATATACCGCGTTGCTTGCCAGCGCGTGGATCGAATTCGATGGGCAAACGCTCAATCTCTCGGGCCTCGGTCCTTATGCCGAAAGCCCGGATCGTTCGGTTCGCCACGACGCCGCCGCTGCGCGCTGGGCGTTCTTTGCCCAGCATGGCGACACGCTGGACGGGCTCTATGACAAGCTGGTGAAGCTGCGCCACGGCATTGCCCGCACCCTCGGGGATGAGAATTTCATTTCGCTCGCCTATCGGCGGATGGGGCGGCTCGATTACGGACCCGCCGAGGTCGCGACCTATCGCGAGGAGGTCCGCCGCCATGTCGTGCCACTCGTTGCCCGGTTGATGGAGCGCCGCAAGGTGGAAAACGGCCTCGACCGCCTGATGGCGTGGGATGAACCGATGATCGACCCGGAGGGCAACCCGAAGCCGGTCGGCGGGCGTGCGGTGCTGGAAGGTGCCGCGGCGGAGATGTTCGCGGCGATGGACCCACGCCTTGCCAACTTCTACGACGCGATGCGCAATGGCGGCTTCATGGATCTCGACAACCGGCCCGCCAAGGCAGGCGGCGGTTTCTGCACCAGCTTCCCGAGCGTGGGCATGCCGTTCATCTTCGCGAATTTCAACGGCACGCATCACGATGTTGATGTATTCACGCATGAGATGGGCCACGCCTTCCAGAACTACATGAGCCGGCACCTGCCGCTTTCGGATTATTTCTGGCCGACGATGGAGGCGGCAGAAATCCATTCTATGAGCCTGGAATTCCTTGCCCATCCGCATATCGAGCCGATGTTCGGCGCTGCAACCGAACGCTACCGGCGGATGCATCTGATCGGCGCGCTCGAATTCCTGCCCTATGGCGTGTGTGTCGATCATTTCCAGCATGAGGTCTATGCCGAACCCGACCTCACACCGGCCGATCGCCACGCGCTCTGGCGTCGTCTCGAACAGCTTTATTTGCCCTGGCGGGACTGGGGCGACCTTGACTATCCGGCGCAAGGGGGTCGCTGGCAGGCGCAGATGCACATCTATCGCTCGCCCTTCTATTATATCGATTATACTCTGGCGCAGTGCTGTGCGCTGCAATTCTGGCTCGCGGCACAGCGCGACGAGCGCGCTGCCTTCGATACCTACGCCACGCTCTGCACGCTTGGCGGCTCGCGCCCGTTCGGCGGGCTCGTTGCCGCGGCGGGCCTCGTCTCGCCCTTTACCCCGGGCGCCTTGCGCGATGTGGTGCGCGCCGCAGCACAGGCGCTTGATCTCTAGGGCGTCATAGGATCAGATAAGGATGCTCAATTTATCAACATGATAGAGCACTGAATCATGACCTTCCCCACCGTTACCGCCGGGTACGGCGCCCTGCTCGCCCTGATTTATCTCGCGCTCTCGCTCTGGGTTGGTTTTGGCCGGGTCGGGTTCCGGGTGATTCACGGCGATGGCGGCAATGCGCGCCTTGCCCGGCGCATCCGCGCGCATGCCAATTTCGCTGAATATGTTCCGCTGATCCTGCTGCTTGCGGCCTGTCTCGAGGCAAGCGGGGCAGGGCGGCTTGAGATGAACGCGCTGCTCTTCCCGCTGCTGATCGCGCGCATCATCCACCCGTTCGGCATGATCGCGCCGGAGAATTCCCTTCAGCAATTCCTCTGCCGCGCGCCCGGCGCGCTCATCACCTGGCTTGTCGTCGGTGCGGAGGCTGCTCTGTTGCTGGCGCGGCTGCGATGAGCGATCGTCAGCGCAACGTCTTTCCGATCGCGCCCGCAGGACTAGCCCGCCTTGTGGGCGGGTTGGTCGCCGATATCAGGCGTGAGAGCTGATCACGGGTCCCGCCGCAAGATCATCCGCACGCCGATATTGATCGCCAGCACGACGAGCATCACAAGCAGCGCCGCGGCGAAGGCAAGGGCGTGGGATTGTGGGTTCGGTTCGTTGATGAAGGTCCAGATGACATAGGTCAGGTAGCCGATCGGCTCGTTGGTGAGCTTGCCGGACCAGAGATAGTTGGACCACCCGGCAGTATAGATCAGTGGCGCCGTTTCGCCGACCGAGATCGCGAGCGACAGCAGCACGCCGGTGATCACGCCCGGTGCTGCCGCTGCCAGCACGATGCGTGAGGCCACGGTATGATCCCGCGCGCCCAGCGCATAGGCCGCCTCGCGCATGCTGATCGGCACCCGCCGGAGGGACATTTCGGTGATCCGCGCCAGATAGGGCACGACCATGATGGCCAGCGTGATCGCCCCGGCCAGTGCGGAGAATTTCCAGCCGAGCCCGATTACCATGGTGATGTAGGAGAAATAGCCCAGTACGATCGAGGGCGTGCCGGTCAACGTGTCGGCCAGGAAGCGCACGGTCGCGCCGAAGCGGTTCGCGCCATATTCCGAGAGATAGATCCCGGCGCCGATCCCGATCGGCGCGGCGATCAGGAGCGAGCCGAGCGAGAGCACCAGCGTGCCGATGATCGCGTTCTGCAGCCCGCCCGTCACCCCGTTCGTCGAGGTGGTGAAGAGCGCGACCGAGAATGCCGAGGCGCCCTTGAGCGTTACCGTCAGCACGAGATCGAGCAGCGGCACGGCGATCAGCAGAAAGGCGAGGGTGCACAGCCCCCAGCCGATGATGTTGGTCGCGTAGCGCCGCCGTTCGAGCGTCGTCAGCCGCGCCGGCGTGGCATCATGCGTTGCGGACATTGATCGTCCTCCTGACCAGCAGGCGTGCGGCCGCGTTGACCAGCACGGTGATGACGAACAGCACGAGCGCGATTTCAGCAAGCGACTTCACCGCCATGTTGCTCGGGTCCTGCAGCGCGCTGTCGAGCTGCGAGAGGATGAAGGCGGCCATCGTGCTGATCGGGGTGAAGATCGTCCCCGGCAGGTAGTTGAGCGCGCCGCCCGAAACCATCAGCACCGCCATCGTCTCGCCCAGCGCGCGGCCAAGCGCCAGCACGATGCCGCCGATCAGCGTGACGCGAGCGGTCGGCAGCATGGTGCTGGCAACGACCTCGAAATGCGTCGCTCCCAGCGCATAGGCCGATTCCCGCAATTCGCGCGGCACCTGGTTGAGCGCGTCGTACAGCGTCGTGGTGATGATCGGCGTGATCATCAGGGCCAGCACGATCGAGGCGGCGAGCAGCCCGTAGCCGCTGCCGGTGCTGTTGTTCATGTTGAAGAAGGGTATGAAGCCGAACACCGCGGTGATCGCCGGGCTGATCCAGTTCGCGATCAGCGGCACCAGCACGAAAATGCCCCACAGGCCGAAAACCACGCTCGGCACCACGGCGACCAGCTCGACCAGCATGGTCAGCCAGGGTCGCATCCGCGCCGGCGCTTTTTCCGAAAGAAACATCGCGGTGCCGACGCTCACCGGCACGGCGAACAGGATTGCGAGGAAGGAGGAGAACAGAGTGCCGACGATGAAGGCGAGTATCCCGTAATTCGCACCGGGCGGGACCTCGTAGCCGTGGTGGATCACCGTGTTGCCGTAGAGATTCCCGAGATTCCAGTTGATCGTCCACAGGAAGCGCAGCCCGTTGAACCCGATCGCCTGCCACGAATAGCGCGCGAGAAAGAAGACGATGGCAGCCAGCGCCAGCGGGATCAGCAGCGCGACCGCCGCCATGGTCAGCCTGAACGGTTTCACCTTCGACATGCGGCACCCCTTACACGAAACTGCCCCTCCGGCGAAGCCGGAAGGGCAGGGGTCGTCTCGTCAAGCCTTGCGGCTCTCCGTGGATCAGCCCTCGATCTGGGCGATCTGCTTCGCGGACAGCTCGCGGATCTTCTTCGGCAGGGCCTTGAAGTGCACCTGCTTCAGATACTGCTCGGCATTGCCCTGGTTGGAGGCCCAGGTCAGCAGGGTCTTCACCGCATCGGCAGTGGCCTTGTTCGCCTGCTTCTTGTTCACGATCGCATATTCATAGTTGATGATCGGGTAGCTGTTCGCACCTGGCGCGAAGATCAGGCTGATGCGCTCATCGGTCGGGGTCTTGTCGCCCAGCGCAGCGGCCGCGGCGCTCACGGTCTTGGCGGTCGGGAGAACGGCCTTGCCAGCGCGGTTCACCAGCTTCGCGGTGCCGAGCTTCGCAGCGTCGATCTGCTGGGCAAAGCTGACGCCGACATAGGCGATCGAATACTTGTTGCCCTTCAGCGCCTCGACCATGCCGGGATTGCCCTGCGCGCCGAGCCCGCCCTGCACCGCCGGCCAGGAGATGCTGGTGCCGTAGCCGATCTTGCTGTTCCAGTCGGGGGTGGAGAAGCTCAAATACTGCGAGAAGATGAAGGTATCACCCGAACCGTCGGTGCGGTGCACCGGGATGATCTTGTGGTTCGGCAGCTTCACGCCCGGGTTCAGCTTCGCGATCGCCGGCGAATCCCAGTTGTTGATCGTGCCGGAATAGATGCCGGCGAGCACCGGGCCGGAGAACACCAGGTGGTGCCCGTTCAGGCCGGGGAGGTTGTAGTTGATCGACTGCGCCGAGATCGCGAGCGGGATGTTCAGGATGCCCGGGCTCTGCTTCAGCTGGCCGTTCGACATGTACGCGTCGGACGCGCCGATCTGCACGAGGCCCTTGATCGCCTGCGCGATGCCGGTGCCCGAACCGGTGCTCTGCGTCGTGACGCGGATGCCCGGATGCGCCTTCTCGAAATGCGGCACCCAGATATTGAACAGCGGGTAGAGCAGCGAGGAGCCGGTCTCGGTCAGGGTCACGGTCTGGGCGGCCGATGCGGCGCCAGCGCCGAGGCCGGCGACCAGCAGAGCGGCAGCACCGGCACCCATGATGACGGAACGCCGCAGTTTGGAATCTGATCGCACGATGGATCTCCCTTTCGGTTGCGATGGCGAATTCATACTCGAACGCATCACTACGTCCTGCCGCGCCATCTAGATGATCCAGTGTGACAACGCGACCGGTTGTCGGTGAAGCTTTTATGACAACTGATCCGCCTCTGTGACGCTTCCGCCCGTACGCAACCCCTGCGCGATCCGCCCGCGCAGCATTTCTACCGGCGTCTCCAGCCTGCCGTAGCGCACTGCCCGGCGCACCCGCTTCCCGCCCTCGCCGCGCAGGATCAGGGTAAGGACCGTCGCTGTCACATCGGCGCTGGCGATGTCCGTCCAGGCGTGATGCTCGGCATCCGCCGGCTTGCGGTGCAGCGTGATGCCCTCCACCCCGATGACCGCGCGCGCGCGTATCGCCCTGTCGGCGCGCAGCCGCCGCATCGACTCGACCGCGCCGATCACCGCGATCGTGCCGGCAAGCGGCAGCAGCAGCGCCATCATGGTCAGGAACGGGCTTGGCTGCGCCGTCCGCACGAACACGAAGGGGGCGGCGAGGCCAAGGAGCAGGATCATCAATGCGATCGGCAGTGGCGGATTGGGCCGCGCCGGACCGGCGCGCAGCGCGAGTTCCCCGCCCGGTTGTGCGGCGCGATCGCCGTCGTCATCGTTCATGCCGCTACCCTGCCCGAGCGGGTCAGGTTTGTCGATCATCGGCGCCGGGGCATAGTGATTTCAATGACCGCCGAATCGCCCCGTCCCAGCCTCGCCGCGCTGTTCTCCGGCTTCTTCGTCGCCGGGCTGTCCGGCTTCGGCGGCGTGCTGCCGTTTGCCCGGCGCATCATGGTCGAGCGCCGCGGGTGGCTCACCGCGGCGGAATTCTCGGATCTGTTCAGCCTGTGCCAGTTCCTGCCCGGCCCCAACGTGGTGAATCTCGCCGCCGCCTTCGGCGCCCGGCAGCGTGGCTTCGCCGGCGCGATGGTCGCCATTGTCGGATTGCTTGCCGCGCCGGTCGCCATCGTGATCGCGCTCGGCACCGTCTATGAGCGGATCGGCTCGATCCCGCCGGTTCATCACGCGTTGCAGGGACTTGCCGCCGGTGCTGCGGGCCTGTTCGCGGCGGCCGCGCTGCGCATCGCCTGGCCTGCCGCGCGCCTTCCCGCGCGCGCTGCCGTGGTTGGCCTTGCCTTTGCCCTGTTCGGCGTTCTGCACCTGCCGCTGCCGGCGGTCATCGTCGTCGTAACACCGCTGTCCGTGTTCGTCGCGTGGCGGCAGCATCGATGATCCTGCTTGTCCTGCTCGGCCTGTTCGCCGGCCTGTCGCTGATCGCGATCGGCGGGGTTGCCAGCACCTTGCCGGCGATGGCGCGCGCCGTTGTCGCCCATCACTGGATGAGCGCGCCACAATTCGCCGCCCTGTTCGGCCTCGCCCAGACCAGCCCCGGCCCGAACATGCTGATCGCGACGCTGATCGGCCTGCATGTGGCAGGGATTGCCGGCGCGCTGGTTGCCACGCTCGGCATGATCGGTCCGTCGAGCGTGCTGACGGTTGTGGTCGCCGGGGTGTGGGAACGGTTCCGCGCCGCGCGCTGGCGGCTGGTTCTGCAGGCGGCGATCACGCCGGTTTCGGGGGGGCTGATCCTCGCCGCCGCCCTCGTCGTCGTCCGCGCGGCCGATCATGGTCTGCGAGCCTGGGCGATCACGCTCGCGGTCATGCTTGTTTCGCTTTGCGTCCGGTTGCATCCGCTGGTTCTGCTCGCTGCCGCCGCCGCCCTCGGGGCCGCGCTGTTCTAGAGCATCTTTATCCGATCAGATGGGATCATCTGATCGGATGATGCTCTATTTATCAACAAGATAGAGCACGACATCCGATCCTGATGGATCGGAACGTGCTCTGACCCGCCGGACGAGGTTCAGCCGAGCCGAAGTGCGACCGGCAGCCCCGCTTTGGGCAGGCGCGCGAAGCGGCTGATATCCGGTGCCGGTGCGCCATAAAGATATCCCTGCGCATAGTGGCAGCCGCACTCCCGCACGAAATCCCGTGCCTCCGGCGTCTCGATCATTTCCGCGATGGTGCTGATCCCCATCCGGCGGCACAATTCGGTCAGCGCCGAGAGAAAGGCGCGGCCCTTCTGCGCCCGCTGCGCGTGGCGGATCGCATCGCCGTCGAACTTCACCGCATCGACCTCCAGCACCGAGAGATACCGGAATGACGAGGCGCCGGCGCCGAAATCGTCGAGCATCACCGCGAAGCCGCGGTTGCGCAGACCCTGAATGAAGCCGTTGGCGGAATCGAGATCGGCGATCTGGGCACTTTCGGTAATCTCGAATGAAAGGCGACGGCCCAGCCATCCGTTTTCGTCGAGCAGCCGGTGCAGCCCGCTGGAATAGGCAGGGTCGACGATCGAGCGGCCGGAGATGTTGATCGCGATATTCACCTGCGATTCGTTCAACGGCCGGGCGGCGAGCCACCCCACCGCCTTGCGCGCCATGGCCAGGTCGAAATCGGCGATCAGCCCCGTCTCCTCGGCCAGCAGGATCGTCTCGAAGGGCGATGTCGTGCCGGCATGCTCGAAGCGGGTCAGCACTTCATAGTGGTGGACGGAGCCATCCGCGATGTTGACGATCGGCTGGAAGACGAGGTCGAAGGCTCCGTTATCGATCGCCCGACGCAGCCGCGTCACCGCTCCCATCGCATCGCTCAGCGTCGTGCGCAGGCGCTCTCCCGCCTCCTGCAGCGTCATGCCCTGGCCCTCGCCGAAACGGTGCATGGCATAGACCAGCCCGCGCGCCAGATCGTCCTCGCTCATGCTCGCTTCGCGCATCGGCAGGGTCACGGCTTCCACGCGCGGCGCGGTTGGGTCGGCCGCGTGGATCATGGCCTCGATCCGGCCGACCAACGCGCTGAAATTCTGTCCCGCCTCGTGCAACACCGAATAATGACCGCTGTGCAGCCGCGTCGCGGTATCGCCGCCGAGCGAATGGGCCTTGAGCAGGTTGTCCAGCGTGTCACCGAGGCGCTTGCTGTCGGGATCAGTCGCGCCGCCCATCGGCGGGATCGCCAGCAAGGTCATCTCGGCGCCGCTGGACCCCGCCGCGGCGAGACGACCGGCAAGATGCCGCGCCTCCTCGACCGCATCCGGCGGAGGTGCGGTCTCGGGCGCATCCTCCGGCAGCCTGCGCATGGCGACGTAGATCCGGTCGCTGCCGCTCTCGAGCCGGTGCGCCGCGACGCTGACCCGGGTGCCCATGCCGCGGGGACCGTCGAGGCGGACGGTGCCGGCCATTGCCCGGCGCGTCGGCGTCAGCGCTTCGAGCATGCCGGCGATCCGCCCGCGATCTGCCCGGTCGATCAGATTGTCCAATGGCCGGTTGGTCCAGGACGCTACGGTTCGGCCGGTCAGCGCCTCGCTCGCGCCGGACATGGTCTCGATCCGCAGATCGCGGTCGAGCGTCAGAAGCAGGTCGCCCCAGCAGAATGCCAGCAGCGCATACCGATCCCGATCCTGCCGCAACCCGTTTACCACGGTGTCGGCTTTCGACATCCCGTTTCAGTCTCCGCACGATGTCGTGAACCCGGCCTGCCTGGATGGCCGCATCCATACCCTGCCAATAACGATAACCACCGCCTCACGCAGCGGAATTGTCCAAATATGGGATGAGTTGATTAAGCAAGGGTTAACTGGACGGCTTCATCCCAACGAAGCGGCCAGCAGGTCGAGCGCGTGGTCGACTGTCGCCCGCCGCACCGCGGCCCGGTTGCCGGCGAAGACGCGCCGTTCGGCCAGCGTCACGCCATCCTTGCGCGCAACGCCGAACCAGACCGTGCCGACCGGCTTTTCCACCGTCCCGCCCTCCGGCCCGGCAATGCCGGTCACCGCCACCGCAAGGTCAGCCGTCGCGCGGGCCAGCGCACCTTCGGCCATTGCCCGCGCCACCGTCTCGCTCACCGCTCCATCCCGCGCGATCAGCGCGGGGGAGACGCCGAGCATTGTCGCTTTTGCCTCGTTCGCGTAGCTGACGAAGCCGTAGCCGAACACGGCGGAAGCGCCGGCAATGTCGGTCAATGCCGCGGCGATCATCCCACCCGTGCAGCTTTCCGCCGTCGCGACCGTGCGTTGCGCCTGCTTCGCGCGCTCGATCACCAGCGCCGCTTTCTGGTTCACAGCCCCGTTCCCGGCCAGATGAAGCGCAGGATCACGAGCACGATCGCCGCGAAGGCTCCGGCGATCCAGTCATCAGCCATGATCCCGAGCGCGTCGTGCCGGGCATCGGCGAGGCTGATCGGCCAGGGCTTGCGGATATCGAAGAGCCGAAACAGCAGGAAGGCGAGCAGCACGCCCGAGCCAGTCAGCCAGGGCAGGCCGAGCAGGGCGATCATCTGGCCCGCGATCTCGTCGATCACGATCCAGCCGGGATCGCGCCGCGCCATGCCGGTTCCGGGGATCGCAATCAGCCCCGCGGCGCTGGACACCACGATCCCGCCGGCGAGCGCGCCGATGCCGTGGCTGTAGAGCACGCAGCCAAGGAGCAGGCCGAGCAGCGCGCCGGCGGTGCCCGGCGCGCGCGGCACGAAGCCGACGCCGAGGCCCGAGGCCAGCGCACGGCCCAGCACAGTCGTGGCGCTCACCGCGACGCGGTCCACCGTACCACCGGGTCGGTCGCCGGCTCTCCCTCCAGCGCGCGATAGATCACGATCCCCTCCGTCACCCGTTCCACATAGTTGCGCGTCTCCCCGAACGGGATCTCCTCGATCCAGGTCACGAGGTCGACCCCGCCTTCCGCCTTCGGCATGCGCGGATCGCCATTGGCGGCGATCCATTTCGTCACGTTGCCGGGCCCGCCATTATAGGCTGCGATCGCGAGCGGCAGGCAATCGCCGAAGCGCTGGAGCAGATGGGCAAAATAGGCGGAACCGAGCGCAATGTTCCGCGACGGATCATCGAGCAGCGCGCCCGGCGGCAGGGCGAGACCGGAGCGCTGCGCCACCTGCCGTGCCGTTCCCGGCATCAGCTGCATCAGCCCTGCGGCGCCGGAGGGGCTGACCACGCGGGGATCGAAACTGCTTTCCTGGCGGATCAGCGACAGGATCGCGCTGCGCGGCGGCGGCGGCGGGGGCGGCGGAACGGTTGCCGCGGTGGGCTCGATGCGCGGCTGGCCGCGTGCCGGCAGCAGCCCCGGCGGGATCGGCCAGCCGATACGCACCAGCATGTCTCCCGCTGTTCCTGCCATCCGCGCCACCATGACCGAGGCCGAAACCTGTCCGATCCCGTCGGCGAGCCGGGCGTCGAGATAGCGGTCGACAAGCCCCGGGCTGAGTTCGGCCATGCGCAGCAGGAAGGCGCGGGCCCGGCGCGGCGCGCCCATTTCGGCGAGCAGGACCGCTGCTTGCGGCAATTCGCGGGCGGCGAAGGCGGAGGCCTGTCCCGCCGTCAGCCGCGGCTCGCCGAGGACGCGCAGTCGTGCCGCCAACTGCGTCGGCGTTTCGCCCGCCTGAAGCGCCGCCAACTGGCCATAGAACGTATCCGGATAGGCGGCGGCGCGCAGCAGGTCGGCCCGCGCCGTCCGGCCGCTCTCGGTCTGCGCCAGCCAGTAGAAGGCACGGGCACGGGTGATCACCGCGGTTGAGAGCCCCTGCAACTTGACGAACCAGGGCCGCGCCTCGGCCGGGTCGTGCAGCATGCGCAGGGCAATGAACCCGGCGAGGAAATCGCGGCTGGCCCGTGAATCCTCGCCCGGCGGCTGCCCGGCGGCGACCAGCGCATAGGCGTCCTTCGCATCGCCGGCAGCGAGCAGGTCGCGCGCGAAACTCTCCCGTCGCCGCCAGAGCAGCGCACGCGCCAGCCCCGTCGCCTGCTTTGCCGCATCCGCGCCCAGCGCCTGCCACAGCGCGAGCCGCGCGGCCTGGTCGGGCGCGGCGGCGAGTTCGGCAAAGAACAGGAACGGCGTCGCCCGCTCGGTCGTGGTCAGCGCCGCTACCGCCGGCTGTGCCCGCGTGGCGCCATGTGCGAACGCGATGAAGGCATGGGCGGTGGCTAGCTTGCCGGCCGGCAACTGGCCGAGCAGCATGGTCGCCATGTTCAGTTTTCCGGCGATGGCGAGGCGTGAGAATCGCGCCCAGTTCGTCTCCGGCGTCAGCAGCGCGCCGTATTTGGCCTCGAAAATCGCCGCACTGGCCGGGCTGTCGAAGCCCTCGATCCAGGCGCGCCGGGCGAAGCGGGCCGCCTCGCGCGGGGCCACCTTGTCGATGGCTGCGGCGCAGCGCGCATTGGCGGCGGCGGTTTCGGGCAGCCGGGTGCTGCATTCGCGCCGCACCGTGGCGTCGTCCGGGTCGGCGGCCAGCGCCTCATTCCATCGGCGGGCAAGGATCCCCTGCTCCGGCCAGTCGGGATATTTCGCCATGAACGCGGCGATCTCGGTCTCGTTCGCCGCCCCGGGGTCGAGCAGCCGGTAGAAGGTCACCAGCCGCGCCACCAGCCGGTCCGGCTCCGCGGCGGCGAGGGTTTCGGCCTCGGTCCAGTGATTGGCGCGGATGTCGTTCATGATCCGGGCGAGGGCGGGGTCGGGCTGCAGCGGGGCGGCGATGGCGATCGCGCCCAGCGGCGCGGGTGCGGCGCCGAGAGCGAGCAGGGACGTCAGCAGCAGCAGCATCCGGATCATGCCCGAATCAATAGCAGGACTGCTCCCGCGCTCCCATACCTTGTCGCCGCCGAATGCTGCGAATAGGTTACGTCCACTCACGGAGATTACAATGTTTCACGGTTCACTGGTCGCGCTGGTTACCCCGATGCACGAAGACGGTCGCATCGACGAGGCAGCGCTCGAACGTTTCATCGAATGGCAGATCGCCGAGGGCACCAATGGCCTCGTCCCGGTCGGCACCACCGGCGAATCTCCCACGCTCAGCCATGACGAGCACAAGCGTGTGGTCGAAATTACCATCGAGGTGGCGAAGAAACGCGTTCCGGTGATCGCCGGCGCCGGCTCGAACGCCACGCGCGAGGCGATCGGCTTGGCGAAGCATGCCGAATCCGTCGGCGCCGATGGCGTTCTCGTCGTCACCCCGTATTACAACAAGCCGACGCAGGACGGGCTGTTCCGCCACTTCACCGCGGTTGCCGATGCGATCGGCATTCCGCTGATCATCTACAATATCCCGCCCCGCTCGGTGATCGACATGAGCGTGGCGACGATGGCGCGTCTCGCCCGGCACCCCAACATCGTCGGCGTGAAGGACGCGACCGCGAGCCTCACCCGGCCGCTGCATACCGCCGCCGCCTGTGGCGCGTCGTTCTGCCAGCTCTCGGGAGAGGATCACACCGCACTCGCCTTCCTCGCCTCTGGCGGGGTCGGCTGTATTTCGGTGACCGCCAACATCGCCCCGCGCCTCTGCGCCGAGATGCAGGCGGCGTGGCGGGCCGGCGACCTGAAGGCGGCGATGGCGATCCAGTCCCGCATGCTGCCGCTGCACGATGCGATGTTCGCCGAGAGCAATCCCGCCCCGGCGAAATATGCCGCCTCGCTGCTCGGCTTCGGCTCGGAATTCTGCCGCCTGCCGCTCGCCCCGCTGGCCGAGGCGACGAAGGCGCAGATGCGGGCCGCGATGACCGGGCTCGGGCTGATCGCCTGATGGCCGAGCCCCGGAAATCCGGGCTGATCTCCCACGGGATCGCCGCACAGAACCGCAAGGCCCGCTTCAACTACACGATCAAGGATACGGTCGAGGCGGGACTTGTGCTGCGCGGCGCCGAGGTGAAGTCGCTGCGCATGGGCCGTGCCACGCTCACGGAGGCGTTTGCCGGCGAGCGCGATGGCGAGATGTATCTCTTCAACATGTATATCCCCGAATATCAGGGCGGCGTGCTCTCCCGCTTCGACACCAAGGGCCCGCGCAAGCTGCTGCTCAAGCGCAAGCAGATCGACCAGCTGCTCGGCGCCATCGCCCGGCAGGGGTCGACCGTCGTCCCGCTCGACGTGCATTTCAACCCGCGCGGCCTCGCCAAGGTCACGCTCGGCATCGCCGAGGGCCGCAAGCAGCATGACAAGCGCCAGGCCATCGCCAAGCGCGACTGGGAACGCGACAAGGCCCGTATCCTCAAGAACCGCTGACCTCATCGCGCGCTGGACCGCGCGCCCGTTCCCCCTCTATCATCCCCCACCCCGGAAGGAGAACGGCGATGGACGAGGCGGACAAGCAAGGCAAAGACGGATCGGACATCAGCCTGATCGGCCAGATCCGCGACAAGCTGATCGGCCGCAAGCAGGACTGGTCGCGTGAGGGGCGGGGCCTGACCGGCACCACCGCGCCGCCGGCGCAGCGCCTTCCGCCCGGCCAGCGCCTCGTCACCGACTGGCCGGTGCTCGATCTCGGCGTCCAGCCCGAAGTGCCGAAATCCGCCTTCCGCCTCGCCATCGACGGCGCCGTCGCCAACCCGGTCGCCCTCGACTGGGACGGGTTCATGGCGCTGCCGCAGCAGGACAGCGTGTCGGACATGCATTGCGTCACCACCTGGTCGCGCTACGACAATCACTGGCGCGGCGTGTCGATCGCCACCGTTCTCGACCTCGTGCAGCCGCACCCGGAGGCGACCCACGTTCTCTTCGAATCCTATGACGACTACACGACCAATCTCCGCCTCGACCAGTTCGCGGCCGAGGATTGCTACCTGGTGCACAGCTGGGAGGGAAAGCCGCTGACCCGCCAGCATGGCGGGCCGGTGCGGGTGCTGGTGCCGCGCTATTATCTCTGGAAATCCGCCAAATGGGTCCGCCGCATCACCTTCGCCGTGGCCGACCGCAAGGGCTTCTGGGAAACCCGTGGCTACAACAACAATGCCGACCCCTGGGCCGAGGAACGTTACGCCTGAGCCCCCCGCCTTCACGCGGGCCCCGGCTTCGGCTACCAGTCGGCTCGAACAGGGTATCCAACTCAGGAGAAACTCGATGATCAAGGTGGGCGACAAGCTCCCGGCCATGAAGCTGATGACCCCCGGCGCCGAGGGGCCGCAGGAGATCGACACCGGCGAGCTGTTCGCCGGCAAGACGGTGGCGCTCTTCGCCGTTCCCGGCGCCTTCACCCCCACCTGCAGCGCGAAGCATGTGCCCGGCTTCCTCGAGCATCACGATGCGCTGAAGGCAAAGGGCGTCGATGAAATCGTCTGCATCGCGGTGAACGACGTGTTCGTGATGTCCGCCTGGGCCGAGGACCAGAAAGCCGCCGGGAAGATCACCTTCCTCGCCGACGGCTCCGGTGCCTTCACCCGCGCCATCGGCCTCGAACTTGACCTCATTGCCCGCGGCCTCGGCGTGCGCAGCCAGCGCTATGCGCTGGTCGCCAAGGATGGCGTGGTGACGCATCTCGCCATCGAGCAGCCCGGCGGCTTCGACGTCAGCCGTGCCGAGGCGGTGCTGGAGTCGCTCGGCGGCTGAGCCTTTCCGCGTGACGCCACGCTGCGGCCCGACGCTGAGCGTCGTCGTCCCCTGCTACCGTGAGGAGCCGAATGTCGCGCCCATGGTCGCCGCCCTCGATGCCGCGCTCGCCGGCATCGACTGGGAGGTGATCTTTGTCGATGACGACAGCCCCGATGGCACGGCCGCTGCGGCACGCGCGCTCGCCCGCACCGATACCCGGGTGCGCTGCATCCGCCGCATCGGCCGGCGTGGCCTGTCCTCGGCCGTGATCGAGGGGGCGCTGTCGAGTTCCGCGACCTTCGTCGCGGTGATCGACGGTGACCTGCAACACGACGAGACCATCCTCCCCGCCATGCTCGACGCGGTGCGCGCAGGGGCGGATATCGCGGTGGGCAGCCGCCATGTCGGCGGCGGCGACGCCGCCGGCCTCGCCTCGCCGCTGCGCCAGCGCCTCTCCGGCGCCGGAATCGGCCTTGCCCAGAAACTCGCCGGTGTGGCGATCTCCGACCCGATGAGCGGCTTCTTCCTGCTCCGCCAGGCGCTGTTCGAGGATCTGGCGCATCGGCTGAACGGGCAGGGTTTCAAGATCCTGCTTGATCTGCTGCTTTCCGCGCCGGCACCGCTGAAAGTTGCCGAACTTCCCTATCGCTTCCGCCCCCGCGCCGCCGGCGAGAGCAAGCTCGACATCCTGGTGATGGTCCAGTTCGCCGGCCAGTTCGTCGACCGCGCGCTGGGGGGCGTGGTGCCGTTGCGCTTCATCGCCTTCGCGCTGGTCGGGCTGTTCGGCATTTTCGTGAATCTTGCCGCGATGCAGGCGAGCCGCGCCGCCGGGCTCGATTTCGGCCCGGCGCAGACGCTCGGCACCATCGTCGCGATGGTTGCCAATTTCGAGATGAACAATCGCCTGACCTACCGCACGATGAAGCTGCGAGGGGCGCGCTACTGGCAGGGGCTCGTGCTTTTCATGCTGGTCTGCGGCCTTGGCGCGATTGCCAATATCGGCATCGCCGGCGCGCTCTATCGTGGCGCCGATGCGAACGGCCTCGCCGCCAGCGCCGCCGGCTCGGCGATCGGCGTGGTCTGGAACTACGCGGTCTCCGCCACGCTGGTGTGGCGCGTGCGATGAGCGCGCACAAATCATGCGTGCGATGAGCGCGCCAGGTCGATGCGTGCGATGAGCGTGCCGGACCGGTCCGGGCGATGAGCCGCCGGGCCTGGCTGGCGGCCCTGGGCGGCCTCACTCTCCTTCGCCTTGTTCTCGCCGGCCTCATTCCGCTCTCGCCGGACGAGACCTATTACTGGCTGTGGTCGAAGCACCTCGCCGCCGGCTATTATGACGACGCGCCGCTGATCGCGCTCTGGATCCGGGCGGGCACGTTGATTGCTGGCAACGGCGCGCTCGGCATTCGCCTGCTCTCGCCGCTCTCCGCCGCCATCGGCACGCTGCTGATCTGGCGGGCCGGTGAGGATCTCTTTCCCAACCGCCGTGCCGGTCTCACCGCCGCGCTCCTGCTCAACGCCACCCTGGTGCTGAACGCAGGCGCCATCATCACGACGCCGGACACGCCGCTCCTGCTGTTCTGGACGGCTTCGCTCTGGGCGATGGCGCGCTGGCTCGCCACCGGCGACGATCGCTGGGTCCTCGCCGCCGGCCTCGCCGCCGGGCTCGGCTTCGAGGCCAAATACACCGCTGCCCTGATCTTCGTTGCCATCGGCCTGTTCATGCTCGTCACCAGCGAGGGCAGAGCGGGGCTGCGCCGGAAGCTGCCCTGGCTCGGGCTGCTGATGGGCCTGCTGGCGATGCTGCCCGTCGTCATGTGGAACGCGGCGCATGGCTGGGCGAGCTTCGCCAAGCAGGGCGGCCGCTCCGCGCATCTCGATCTTGCCGGTATGCCCGGCCACCTGCTCGGGCTGGTCGGCGGGCAGATGGGCCTTGCCACTCCGCTCGTCCTTGGCCTGATGGCGTGGGGTGTCTGGTCGTTGCGGCGCGACCGCTCCGCTGCCGCCCGCCTCGTCCTGCTTGCGGTGCTGGTGCCTGCCGCCGTGTTCGTCGAGCACACGCTCTCCGGCCCGGTGCAGGCGAACTGGCCCGCCATTCTCTACCCGGGAGCCGCCCTTGCCGCCGGCGCGATTGCCCCGCGCATCGGCCGCGCCTGGCTGCGCGCCGCCGCGGCATTTGGTTTCCTGCTGGCCGCGATCGTCTGGCTCCAGGCCGCCGCCGCACCGTTTCCGCTGCCCCCGCATCGCGACCCGACCGCGATCCGCCTCGCCGGCTGGAAGGCGCTGGCGCGCGATGTCGCCCGCGCTGCCGCGTCGCGCCATCTCACCGTGATCGCGAGCACTGACTACAGCACCCTGTCCGAACTCGCGCACGACCTGCCGCCCCGCTTCACCGTGGTCGGACTCGGCCCGCGCTGGCGGTTCTTCGCCGCCCCGCCGGCCGCGCCCGGCACGCGGGTCCTGCTGGTCCAACCGTCCTGGCTCGCTGGCTTCGCCGCAAGCGAGGTCGCCGCCGCCGTTCCCGCGGGCCACGTCGCCCGCCGCCGCGCCGGCATCGCGATCGAATCCTACGTCCTGTCCACCGCCCGGCTCGCCCCCGCCCCCGCCGCACTCATGAGGCCCAAGCAATGACCCGCCAGCCCACCGCCGAGGATGTTCTCGCCGCCCGCGCCCTGATCGCCCCGCATATCGTCCGTACCCCGACGCTGCGCTCTCCCGCGCTCGACGACCGGACCGGCGCGGAGGTCTTCATCAAGGCCGAACCGCTGCAGCGCACCGGCAGCTTCAAGCTGCGCGGCGCGACCAACGCCATCCTGAGGCTTGCCCCCGCGGCGCGTGAAGCAGGCGTCGTCGCCTATTCCTCGGGCAATCATGGCCAGGCGGTGGCTTGCGCTGCGGCGGCTCTCGGAATTCCGGCGACGATCGTGATGCCGCGCGACGCGCCTGCCATCAAGCGCGAGTCGACCGCCGCCTGGGGCGCCGAAATCGTCCAGTACGACCGCCGCACCGAAGACCGCGTCGCAATCTCCGCCACGATCGCCGCGCGCACCGGTGCCGCGCTGATCCCGCCTTTCGACCATCCTGACGTGATCGCGGGGCAGGGCACGCTCGCGCTCGAACTGGTGGAGGATGCGCGGGCGGCGGGTGCTGCGCTCGATCTCGTCTTCGTCTGCACCGGCGGCGGCGGCCTGACTGCCGGCTGCGCCCTCGCTCTCGAACACGCCTCGCCTGAGACCCGGCTGATTGCCGTCGAGCCCGAGGGGTGGGACGATACCGGCCGTTCGCTCGCCGCCGGCGTGCGGCTTGCGAATGATGGCACGGGCTCCGCGCTCTGCGACGCGCTGATGGCGATGACCCCCGGCGAACTGACATTCGAGCTCAACGCGCCGCGCCTTGCCGGTGCCCTCGCGGTCAGCGAGTCGCAAGTGCTTTCCGCCATGAGCTTCGCGCTGCGCCATCTCAAGCTGGTGGTCGAGCCCGGCGGCGCCGTGGCGCTGGCGGCGGTGTTATCCGAGGCGCTGCCGCTCGAGGGATTGTCGGTCGGTGTTGTGCTGTCGGGCGGAAACGCCGATCCGGAACTTCTGACCCGCGTCCTTGGAGTCACCTCCTGACGGTCTGATTCAGGCTTTTTTAACCCCTACCCCCGATACTCCGGCTCCGAAAGGCAGCTTGGAGTTCATGGCGCAGCGCAAGAAGAAAGGCGGCAAGGGTGGCGATCAGGCGGTCAACCTGGTCATCCGTCGCGAAGAGATCATTGAGGCCGGCCATCACGGCGGGGCCTGGAAGATCGCGTATGCCGACTTCGTGACGGCCATGATGGCATTCTTCCTGCTGATGTGGCTGATCAGCGCCACCACCAAGGCGCAGCGCATTGGCCTTGCCGACTATTTCAGCCAGGCCAACGTGCTCAATCGCGGTGCTTCCGGCGAGGGCAAGCCCTTTGGCGGCAAGACTCCGTTCGACAAGGGGTCGCTCGCATCCGATCTCGGTGCGGTGCGTGTGACCGTCGGGCACAATCCAGTCTCTTATCGGGTGCCGCACACCCCGCAGGGCCGTCAAATCCGTCCCGATCATCCGACCGGGAAGGACATGGTGAATACCTCGCCGGGTTCCGGCCATCAGCCCCGTGCCGACAGCGCGGCATCGTCATCCACGTCCCCTCCCGCAACTGTCTTGCAGAAGCCGCAGCCGGCCGGCTCGGCCGGCTCTGCCATGCAGGGCGCGTTCGGCGGGGTTGCGCCCGGCAATCTCGGGATCGCCAAGCTGAAAATCGCCGGCACCGAGATCAAGAATATTGTGGCACAGGATCCCAATCTTGCCTCGCTGTCCAAACAGATCAGCGTCACCGTCACGCCGGAAGGCCTGCGCATCCAGATCATGGACGCGCACAAGCGGCCGATGTTCGCGTTGGGTTCGTCTCAACCCAACCCCATGACACTTCGACTGCTCACCAAGATCGCACCGATCCTGAGTGGCCTTGGCGATAACATCCGCATCGCCGGCTATACCGATGCGAGACCGTACGTTGCCGGTCCGAAAGACAACTGGGATCTCTCTGTCGAGCGTGCCAACGCGACGCGGCAGGTTCTCGTCAAGGCCGGTTTTCCGAAGCGGCTGATCGCGCGCGTGAGCGGCTATGCCGACCACAAGCTGCTCATCTCATCCGACCCTATGGCGGCTGCCAATCGGCGGGTGGGGATACTGGTGGTGCGTCCGGCACTGCCTCAAGGGGTCAAAACAGCTGGTGCCGCGGCGCCATGACCCGACCGGAGAAGCAATATTCTGGAATTTCGGTGATTTATGCTCACTCTGGGAGGCGTTGCGTTCCTGCTCGTCTGTGTGTTTGGAGTCTTCATCGTAACTGGCGGGGCCATCGTCCCGCTGCTCAAGTCGATGCCCTTCGAACTCATCACGATCGGCGGCGCTGCAATCGGCACGTTTGTAGCCAGCAACTCGATGCACAACATCAAACACACGCTGGTTGGCTTGAAGAAGGTGTTGCGCGGCAGCGCCTTCAAGAAGAACGACTATACCGATCTGCTGTGCCTGCTGTTCTACCTTGTTCGCCTCGCGGCGACACGCGGCGCAATGGCGCTGGAGCCGCATATCGAGCGTCCAGATGAAAGTCCGGTCTTCAAGCATTTCCCCACGATCCTGAAAAATCACGAAGCTACAGGCATCATCTGCGATTATTTGCGGATGGTTGGCATGAATGCTGACGATCCGCACCAGATCGAGGACGTGATGGCCCGTGAACTGCGCAAGACCCTCGCCGAGGAACTGCACGGCGCGCACTCGTTGCAGAACATGGCGGACGGCCTGCCCGCGCTTGGCATTGTCGCCGCCGTTCTCGGCGTGATCAAGACCATGGCCGACATCAGCAAGCCACCCGCCGTGCTCGGCGAGATGATCGGCGATGCCCTGACAGGCACGTTTCTGGGTGTGCTGCTGGCCTATGGCGTGGTTGGGCCGCTCTCCACGCGGCTGCGTGGCGTGGTCGAGGAGGAAGCTCGCTATCTCGAGGTGATACGCGCGGTTCTGGTTGCCCATCTGCACGGCAACGCGCCACAGGTCAGCGTCGAGGTTGGCCGGAAAATGGTACCGAACCCCCTGATGCCGACATTCAGTGAGCTTGAGGAGTCGATCGAATCCCTCAAGATCGCAACCTGATCGTCACGGGAGCAATCACTGGTCCTGGAGCACGACATTCGATCAGATTGGATCGAGTGTTGTGCTCTATCCTATTGATAAACAGAGCACCTTTATCCGATCAGATGGCTCCATCCGATCGGATGTTGCTCTAGCCAGGACCGACGAGATGCCGTTGCATCAGAACCACGTCGATCCAGCGGCCGAACTTGAACCCCACATCGCGGAGCGTGCCGACGCGCTGGAAGCCGAGACTCGCATGCACGCCGATCGAGCCGACATTGTCGGAATCTCCGATCACTGCAAGCATCTGCCGGAACCCTGCTTCGCGCGCTTCATCGAGCAACCGTGCCACCAGCGCCTTGCCCACGCCCTGGCCCCTGACATCCTCGCGGACGTAGACACTGTCCTCGGCCGTGAACCGATAGGCCGAGCGGTCGCGATACTGGTCGAAATAGGCATATCCGAGAATGCCCGTCGCATCCGTGGCGACCACCCAGCTTCGCCCCCTGCCGGTGATCTCGCGGTGCCGTGCTGTCACCGCTTCGAGCGCAGGCGGCACCTCGTCGAACGTGCCGGTCCCTTCCAGCACATGGTGGGCGTATATCGCCTGGCAGGCGGGCAGGTCTTCCAGCGTGGCGGGGCGGATATCCATCGGCGCGATTCCTTGGCAGGTCGGTCCCTGATCCAGCACCGCCGGTTCGGAAACGCAAGACCCGTTCACGGGAGAGAACGATCTATGGCAAATGATCGGATTTTGTGGTAGACAATCGGAAGATGTTTGATTGGATATTTTATTTCGTAACCGGGTGCGTTTTTTGCACCCCGCGGCGTCTTTTATCGGCGCAGCAGACCGGCACGTACGCCCCGGGCGAAAGATCCATCGCAACGGGGAAAGAACTTGTCTGATGCACGATACCAGCGAGCCGATCGACGCTGCGCCGCAGAGCGGCGTGGTGCCTCACGTCCGTATCCTCGCGGTCAGGGCGGCGGCGCGCTTTCACGGGGTCGATCTCGACCCTGAACTGCTGCGCAAGGACGCGGACCCCGCCGCCGCACCCGGGTCTCCCGCCCTTGTCGAATGGGCGCGCGAAGCCGGGCTCTGGGCCCGGGCCATACGGGTCGGTTTCCGCCAGCTCCTCAAGACCGACACGACCGCTCCTGTAATCCTCCTGATGAAGGATGGCGGCGCCGCGCTGATGATCGCCAGCGACCGCGAGCGTGCCGTTGTCCTCCTGCGTGACCCTCGAGCCCCGCAGGGAGCGGCGCCGGTCCCGATCGACGAGTTGCAGCTTGCTCAGATCTGGGACGGTGCGGTGCTGCTGATCCGTGGCGAGCGCGCCGAAGAAGACGCTGATCCGGTCTTCAACTTTTCCCTGCTGTTCCGGATGGTCTGGCACGAGAAGCGCCTCCTGCGCGACATCGCAGTGAGTTCCATCACCCTGACGATCCTGCAGATCATTCCGGCGCTTCTCGTCATGGTCGTGCTCAACAGCGTCATCGAATACCACGCGATGAACACGCTGGCGCTGATGTCGATCATCTTCGGCGTCAGCGTCCTGTGGGAAGCGCTGCTAACCTGGGGCCGGCAGATGATGCTGGTCACGCTTTCGACCAGGATCGATGCCCGGCTGAACCTGATGATCTTCGACCGGCTGATGACAATCCCGATCGAATTCTTCGAGCGCAACCAGGCGGGTCAGATCGCCTACAAGGTTTCCCAGATCTACCGTGTGCGCGACTTCATCACCGGCCGCCTGCTGACGACGTTCATCAACATATTCATGATCGCGCTGGTCCTGCCGATCCTGTTCTACCTCAATGCCTTCCTCGCCTGGACGGTTTTGATCGCCTCGGCAATCATCGCCATCATCATCACCGCTTTCCTCCCCGCGATCGCCCGCCTGACCGGGCGCATCATCGAGGCTGAGAGCGCAAAGGGCGCGGTTCTCGTCGAGAGCCTCTACGGTGTGCGGACGGTAAAATCGCTGGCGCTCGAAAAGGTCCGCGCGGATGATTGGGATGGCCGCGTCGCGCTCACCAGCCGGCTGAACCTGGGAATGGGGCAACTCTCTGCCTGGCCGCAGGTGCTTTCCCTGCCGTTCGACCGCTATGCCACGACCGGCGTTCTGCTGCTGGGCGGCTATGTCGCGCTCACCTCGCAGAACCCGCTCGCCGCCGGATCGCTAGTCGGGTTCATGCTCCTCGGCGGGCGCGTTGCGGGTCCGCTGGTGTCTTTCGCCCGTCTTGTGCAGGATGCGCAGGAAGCCCGCGCCGCCTTTGCCATCGTCGGCGAGGTGCTCAACCGACCGACCGAACGCCGCGCAATGAACACCGGCCTGCGTCCCGCCTTTCGCGGCGCCATCGCGTTCGAGGATGTGACGTTCACCTATGAAGGTGCCAAGACACCGGCGCTGAACAAGGTCAGTTTCGCGGTGCCCGAGGGCACCATGCTCGGCATCGTCGGCCGTTCCGGCTCAGGCAAATCCACGATCACCCGCCTGCTCCAGGGGATCAACCGCGACTATCAGGGGGCGGTGAAGATCGACAATACCGAACTGCGCGAGATCAATCTCCGTCACCTGCGCAAGAGTTTCGGTGTTGTCCTGCAAGACAATTTCCTGTTCCGCGGCTCGGTGCGCGACAATATCATCGCCGGCCGCCCCGGCCTCACGTTCGAGGACGCGATCCGCGCCGCCCGCCTTGCCGGCGCCGAGGAATTCATCGAGCGTCTGCCGCAGGGCTACGAAACCTTTGTCGAAGAAGGGTCTCCCAACCTTTCAGGCGGGCAGAAGCAGCGCCTGGCGGTGGCCCGCGCGCTCATCGCCGATCCACGCCTGCTGATCCTCGACGAGGCGACCAGCGCGCTCGATCCCGAGAGCGAGGCGCTCATCAATGCCAACCTGCTGCGCATCGCCCGCGGCCGGACGATGGTGATCGTTTCCCATCGCCTCGCCTCTCTGGTCGACTGCGACAAGATCCTGGTGATGGATGCCGGCCGGGTTGTCGATATCGGCCGGCATGGCGACCTCATCGAGCGCTGCGACATCTATCGCCATCTCTGGCTGCAGCAGAACCGTCACATGAATCCCGAAGGAGGTCGCCATGCGCCAACCCCGACCCTCGCCCAAGGGGCGTGAGCGCCGGCCGCCTGCCGGCGGCAATCTCGCTCTGGCCGATTCGGCCGCACTGGCGGACATGCCGATGCCGCTTCTGGAATTCCAGTCGCCCACGGCCGCAATCGTTGCCTCGCCGGTCACGCCGGTGGCGCGCCAGACCATGCTCATTGTCACGCTGCTTGTCGCAACAATGCTGGTGGTTTCGGCCGTGGTCCGCATTCCCAAGGTGGTGGCGGCGCCCGGCCGACTCGTCTCCACCTCCGCCAATATCCTGCTGCAACCCTTCGGCACCTCGATCGTCCAGTCGATCGATGTCCATGAGGGCGAGATCGTCCACAAGGGGCAGATCCTTGCAACGCTGAACCCCACCTTCGCCCGGGCGAATTTCCGGGCCCTCAACGCGGAGGTCGTGCAGCTGTCCGCCCAGCGCGACCGCCTTGCCGCCGAAGCCAGTGGCACCACCTACGCCCCCGCGCATCCCGACGCGCCCCAGCGGCTGCAGGCGGCGATCTTTGCGAGCCGCAAGGCCGAGCGCACCTACACGATCGAGAATTTCAACCAGAAGATCGCCGAGCTGCGCATGGTCGTCGCCAAGAACGAGCAGGCGGCCCACATCTATCGCCAGCAGGTTGGCGTCGCGACCGATGTCGAGCATATGCGTAACCAGCTCCAGCACATGCAGGTCGGCAGCAAGCTCAACTCGCTGCTGGCGATGAACGACCGGCTTTCCGTATCGAATTCGCTGTCCGGCGCCGTTGCCACCGCGGCCGCCGGCGAGCGTGACCTCGCCGCCCAGCAGGCCGAGCGCGATGCGTATGAGAAGAAATGGGCTGCCGATGTCGAGCAGAAACTCGTCGAGACGTCGAGCAAACTGATTGCTGCCCAGCAGGACCTCGCGAAGGCCCGGCTGCAAAGCCAGCTGGTGGTGATGCGCGCGCCGCGCGCCGCGGTGGTGCTGACCATCGCCGGTGTTTCGGTCGGCTCCGTGCTGCCATCCGGCGGAAAGTTCATCACCCTGGTTCCGATGGATGCACCGCTGGAAGTCGAGGCCGATATCAGCGGCACGGAATCCGGCCACGTTCATGTCGGCGATCCGGTCACGGTGAAATTCGCCACCTTCAATTATCTGCGCTACGGCACTGCCGTCGGTACGCTGCGTTCGGTCAGTGCGGACAGTTTCAGCCCCGAGCAGCTCCCCGCCGAGGGCACCTCGCCTCTGCCCAACCGGCCGCATGTTCTCTACTACAAGGCCCGCATCTCGATCGACCGGCTCAAGCTGCATGGCGTTCCGTCTGGCTTGCGGCTGACCCCCGGGATGCCGATCACCGCCGACATCAAGACCGGCAAACGCACCGTCCTGTCATATTTCCTGACCAAGCTGCTTCCCGTCGCAACCGACAGCATGCGCGAACCGTGAGGCCGTTGCGGCGATGAAGCTCATCGACCACCTTGTGTCCCGCTCGCCGGCCCGCGCGGTGCGGCGGGCGCGCCGGCTGGCTGCCGGCGGCCAGAGCGTCCGAGCTGCGCGGCTCCTCAGCGCAGCTGCAGCTGCCGGCCTTGTCGAGGCGCAGCACGAGGTGGCTCACGCCTATCTCGCCGGCACCCTGTTTCCCCGCAACCCCGCCGAGGCCGCGCGCTGGTTTCTTGCCGCCGCCGAGGCCGGGCATGTTCCGAGCATGTGCCGTCTCGCCAGCCTGTATCTGATTGGCGTTTCGGCGCCTGCCTCCGGCGTCGGCCTGTTCCCCGACGATCACTGGACGACGGACACCGCCGCCGCGGATTATCCGGCGGCACTCGTCTGGGCCCGCAAGGCAGCCGAGGCTGGCTCCGCCGACGGCCAGTCGCTCCTCGGCTTCATCCTGGCCAACGGCCCCGATGGCATTCTCGACCGGGACGCCGCCCTCGAATGGTATGGCAAATCCGCGGCGCAGGACTGGCCATCCGGCCATCTCGGCTATGGCATGCTGCTGATGAACCGCGCGGATACGGCGGAAAAGACGGTCGAGGCGATCCGGCCGATCGAGCGTGCCGCCGATGCGGGGTTGCCCAGCGCGCATTTCCTGCTCGGTGTCATCAACGAGCAGGCGGTCGGCATCCTGCCCGATCTGCCACGCGCCCTGGCCCACTACCGCAAGGCGGCGATCCACGGCATCCGCAACGCGCAGGCGAAGCTGGGTGTAATGCTGCTGTCCGGGCAGGGCTGCGCGCCGGACCCTGTCGAGGGGGAGTCCTGGCTGCGTCGGGCCGCCGTTGCCGGCGATCCGGAAGCCGCCGCCCTCGTCGGCGACCTCTACGCCCGCGGCGGGGATCTGCCGCCGAACTACGCCGAAGCCGCGATCTGGTTCCACGCCGCGGCCGAAGCCGGCCACCGCACCGCCGCACGCGCCCTCGGCATGCTTTACCTGACCGGCGCCGGCGTGGCGCGCGATGCCGATGAAGCTTCCCGCTGGCTCGCCCGCGCGGCCAGCGGCGGCGATACCGATGCCCAGATCGATCTTGCGAGTCTTGTTCTGCGCCGGCAGGTCCGCAACGCCTCGGTCGATGGTCTGCCGATCCATGAATGGTTCGAACGTGCCGCGAGTTCCGGCGACGCGATCGGCGCGTTCAACTACGCGGTCTGTCTCCTCGAGGGTGTCGGAATCGCCCGCGACGACACGAAGGGGATGACGTGGCTGCGCCGTGCCGCCGACAATATTGTCAATGCCCAGTACCTGTACGGGGTGATGCTGCTTCAGGGCAGGGGTGTCGCCGCCGATCCGGTTGCGGCCTATGAGTGGATCAGCCGCGCTGCTGACACCGGCATGGTCGATGCTCTCGCCGAGCAGGCCGAAATGAAGCTGCATGCCCGCGGCACTTCCCGCGACCATGAGGGCGCGCGCGACATTTTTCTGAGGATTGCCGAAGCCGGCCATTCCGGCGCGATGTTCGCGCTCGGCGCACTGCATGGCGGCGGGCATGACATCCCGGTCGACCGCGCGGCGGCGTTGTACTGGTATCGCCGCGCCGCCGAGGCAGACCATCCGATCGCGCAGCTGATGCTTGGCCGCTGGCTCCGCAAGGGGTTGGCCGGTCCGCCCGATCCGGTAGAAGCCGAAGCCTGGCTGGTCCGTGCCCTCGCCCAGGGCATCGAGGATGCCCGCGCTGACCTCGAAGCCCTTGCAGACGCCTCCGACGCCTCCACGCCTGCCGGGTCAGACCCCGCTTCCGTCCGTGCCGCAGGCGGCTAAGTCCCCCCTTGCGGATATACGCCGCCGCCGCAATGCGGAGGCGGTCGACGCGTGGCGCCGGGCTGGCCTCGCCCTTGCCGCGCGGGATGCCGCTGGCGCGGCATTCTGGCTCGATCGCGTCTGTCGCCTGGCGCCCGATGATGGACGGCCGCGGTTTGAGCGCGCCCTCCTTCTGGCCGCGACCGGGGATTCTGCCGCCCCCACCGCCCTCGCCGAGATCGCCGAGCGCTTCGATCACGCCGATGCATGGATTGCCCTGGCCCGCCTTCGTTACGCCGAAGGCGCGCATGAGGAGGCTGCCGCCGCTCTGGCCGCCCTGCTGTCCCGTCATGAGGTGCCGCCGGTCCTCAAGGACGGGGGCAGTTTCGAAGCATTTGCCCGCGGCATTGCGTTTGGCGCCGGCCGTGCCGGCTGGCGCGGCGCCGCCGGAGGCCAGATCGTCGGCGAAGGTCCGGATGGTGCTGGCCTTCTCGGCGCGCCGGACCTCGTCGCGATTTGCCGCCATGAAGGCGTCGCATTGCCGGCGGGGCAGGGGATCAAGGGCTGGGTTGCCTATCCCGCAGCGGCGTGGCGGGTGCCGCGCCTCACCCTTGTGGATCGGAACGGTGCCCGCCGCACCGTCACGCCAGGTCGTCGCCTCGGCCCTTCGGAGCACATGCCGTTCGGGGAGCGCCATGGCTTTCGCATCGGCCCTGCCCGCCTTGCCGGCCTTGTTCCGCCCTTCACGATCGAGACCGAGTATGGCGGCGTCCTGGCCGGCACGCCGATCGATCCCGCAGCCCTCGCTGCCCTGAAGCCGGACCGGGCTCGCCGGCGCGTTCCCGTCCTGCCATCCCGCGCTTCGCTCTGCGCCGTAATGCCGGCCTATCGTGACGCCGGGGCAACGGCCGACGCCATTGCCACGTTCCGACGTGCGGCTCCGCGATGCCCGCTGGTTGTGGTGGATGACGCATCGCCTGAACCCGCGCTTGTTCGCCTTTTGGATAAAGAGGCCGCTGCCGGACGCATCGTGCTGCGACGCCACCGCCGCAACCGCGGTTTTCCCGCTGCCGCCAATGCCGGCATCGCCATTGCCCGGCGCCTTGCTGCCGGCTGTGACATCCTGCTGCTCAACGCCGACATCCTGCTGCCGCCATCCGCCCCAGCTCGACTGCATGACGCGCTGTATCGCGCCCCCGATATCGCCAGCGTCACGCCGCTCTCGAACGAGGCGACGATCATGAGCTATCCGGCCCGTACGGGCGGCAATCCCGTACCCGACGAAGCCGCGACCGTTGAGTTCGACGCGCTGTGCCGCCGCACCAATGGGCGCACCCTGATCGACATCCCCACCGCTATCGGTTTCTGCATGGCGATCCGTCATGACGCTCTGGATGCCGTCGGCGGGTTTGACGCCACGCTTTTCGCCCAGGGCTATGGCGAGGAGAACGACTGGTGCCGCCGCGCGGCGCGCCGGGGATGGCGTCATGTCGGCGCGCCCGGAATTTTCGTCGCGCATCGCGGCAGCGTATCTTTCGGGCCAGGTGCGGCGGGCCTGCGCGCCCGTAACCTCGCGCTGCTCGAGCGCCGTCATCCTGGCTATGCCACGCTGGTCGCCGCACATGAGACGACGGATCCGCTGCACGGCGCGCGGCGGCGCCTCGATATCGCCCGCTTCGCCGCCGGGCGTTGCGGACGCGGCGCCGTGGCGCTGGTCACCCATGATCATGGCGGCGGCATCGCCCGTGTCGTCGACGCTCGGGTGGCCGCACTGCGGGAGGCGGGGCTGCGGCCCATCCTGCTCAGCCCAGACCTGGTCGGTCCTGACGGCACGATCAGCAAGACCGGCCCCACGCGCCTCGCCGATGGCAGTTCCGCAGCCTATCCGAACCTGACGTTCGACCTCAGCCGTGAAATGGCCGGGCTGGTCGACCTGCTCCGCCGGGAAGATGTGCGTCACGTCGAGTTCCACCACACGCTCGGGCATGCACCGGCGATCCGCACCCTCGCAACGCGCCTCGGCGTTCCGACCGATCATGTGGTTCACGACTACTCCCCCTTCTGCAAGCGGGTTCATCTCGTCGGCCCGCATCGCCGCTATTGCGGCGAGCCCGATGCTGCGGGCTGTGCCGATTGTGTCGCCACCGCGGGCAGCGATCTGAACGACCCGATCGCACCCGCGTCCCTGCGCGCCCGATCGGCCAGGGAGTTCGCCACCGCGCGGCAGATCATCGTGCCTTCCGCCGATACCGCTGCCCGGCTGCGCCGCCATTTCCCGGGGATCGCCATCACCATAAGCCCATGGGAAGACGATGCCGGCCTGCCGCCGCCGGCGCCGCCGCCCCGTGGCGTGCCCCGCCTGGTCGCGCTCGCGGGGGGGATCGGCGCGCCCAAGGGGTATGACCTGCTGATCGACTGCGCGCGTGACGCCGCTGCCCGCGACCTGCCGCTTTCCTTCCTGCTCGCCGGGGCAAGCGAGGACGACACCGCGCTGATCGCCACCGGCCGGGTGCGTATCACCGGAACATATCGCGAGGGCGAAGCGCAGGCGCTGCTGCGCGGTTCGGGTGCCGTGCTGGGCTTTCTTCCCTCGATCTGGCCGGAAACCTGGTGCTTCGCCCTGGGCGAGCTCTGGCGCGCCGGCCTGAACGTCATCGGGTTCGATATCGGTGCCCCTGCCGATCGGATCCGCGCCACCGGCTGGGGTGCCGTGTTGCCGCTCGGCCTTCCGCCGGCTCGGATCAACGATGTGCTCCTGACCTGGCAGCCGCCGCCCCGGACCATCGGTGCCCCGGCGCTGCCATCGCCTCTTTTCCGACCGTTCTGACCATGGAGAGACCCAGAATGTCCAAGCCGTCCAAGCCTTTGGCGCCTGCCCGCAAAACCCCTTCCCGCGCCGCCGCGCCAGCCGCGCCGCAGCAGCAGGCTGCCCCGGACCCCACCAGCGCGCGTGCCGCGGGGATCGAGGAACTCAAGGTATCCGCGCATATGATGACGCTGGATGCCGGTCTGTTCTGTCTCGTCAACGAGGCCAGTCCCGGCGCTGCGCAGCGCGGCGGACTGCCGGGCGTGCGGATTTCGCCGCCGCCGCAGGCACCCGATACCGTCGAAATCCTCGCCTTTCGCCCGGATGGCTGGCTGTCCGGCGTGGGTGACGCTGCCCTCATCCGTGTGTCGCGCGGCCCCGCCCAGGTGATGGTGACGGTCTACCAGCAGGCCGGCCAGGCCGATTCCGCTCCCCGGTTACAGGTTCTGCGCCTTGCCGGCGGCGCCGCTGCGCCGGCTCCCGCGCCTGCCGTCTCCCAGCCTGCCACGCCGGCCGCGCCGGAACGCATGGATCTGCTCGCCCATATCCAGACCCGCGGCGATGTCGGCGCCCGCTTTGGCGACTGGCTGGGCGAGGCGGGGTCAGGCGCCTGGATCGAAGGCATCGCCATCGCGGCACCCGAGGGATTCGATCCGGCCGATCTGTCGTATCAGGCGGTGCTCGGCCGCGGCTGGCTCTCGCCCTGGGTCGATGCTGGCCAGTATTGCGGCAGCCGCGGCATGGCTCTGCCGCTGCTCGGCTTCCGCGTGCGCCTGCAGGGCGAGGCAGCCAAGCAGTTCGACCTGAAATGCGAGGCCAGCTTCGTTGACGGTTCCAAAGCCGGTCCGCTCGGCAGCGATGAAACCTGCGAGGCGGAGAGCCTGTCAGCCCTCGAGGCCGTGCGCATCACCCTGCTGCCCCGACAATCGGCGAAATCAGCCACGCGCGCCCGCCGCTGACTGGGGGAGTGACGTGAAGTTCCTTTTCGTCCACCAGAATTTTCCGGGCCAGTACCTGCACATCGTGCGTGATCTCCTGGCCGAGGGCGGGCACGAGATCGTGTTCATGACCGAACCGAACCGGAATCAGATATCCGGCGTGCGCAAGGTCACCTATGCTTTGCCGCCCCAAAGCCCGGACATCGTGCATCCCGCCGCCCGCGAATACGACATGGCGATGCGCCGCGCCGAGGCCGGCTATGCCGGGGCGATGCAGATCCGCAACCTCGGCTTCCAGCCGGACATCATCGTCGGCCATCACGGCTGGGGGGAGATGCTCAATCTCTGCGATGTCTTTCCCGGCGTACCGATTCTTGGCTATTTCGAATTCTATTACCGGATCGACGGGACCGACGTGAATTACGATCCCGAATTCCCGATGCCGCCCGAGCGCTTCGGCATGGTGCGGGCGAAAAACGGGGTGAACCACCTCGCCTTCGCCCTTGGCCAGCATGGTCAGACCCCGACCGACTGGCAGCGCAGCACCTACCCCGACTGGATGCAGGGGCGGTTGTCCATCGTGCGCGAGGGGGTCGATCTCGACATCTGCCGCCCCGATCCGGCGCAGCGTCGCCGCACGCTCAAGGTCGGCCCGCTCAGCGTCTCGCCACGGCAGAAACTCGTCACCTATGTCGCCCGCAATCTCGAGCCCTATCGCGGCTATCATACCTTCATGCGCGCCCTGCCGCGCATCCTCGAAGCCCGCAAGGACGTGGTGGTTTCCCTCGTCGGCGGTGACGAGATCAGCTATGGCGCGCCGCCGCAGCAGGGCACCTGGCGCAGCGTCATGATGAACGAACTTGGCGACCGGATCGACCTGTCGCGGGTGCATTTCCTTGGTCGCGTTCCCTACGAGGATCATGTCGCGCTGCTCCGCCGGTCGGACGCGCACGTGTATCTGTCATATCCCTTCGTCGCGTCCTGGAGCCTGCGCGAGGCGATGGCGATCGGCGCGCCCATCATCGGCGGCGACACCAGAACCATCACCGAATTCATCGATGACGGGCAGACCGGACTGGTTGCCGGGAATCTCGACCCCGATTCGGTGGCGGACAGTGTGCTGCGTATGCTGGAGGAGCGCGATCTTGCCGCGCGCCTTGGCGAAAACGCCCGTGCCTATGCGGTCGCGAATCTCGATCTCGCCCAGTATCTGCGTGATTTCCGCGCCGAGATGGCCCGCATCGCCGGCCGTGAGATCGTGCCGGAGGTGCGTTCGCCGCGCTCTGGCGCCAAGCCTGCGCGCGTCGCGAAGGTCGCCAAGGGGAAGCCAGCCGATGCGAAAGCTTCCCCAGCGAGGCCGACCGCCGTAAGGAAAGCGGCGGCCGCGAAGCCCCGGGCGGCCGCGCACCGGCGCTGAACCTCCGGGCGGCAGGAGTCCGCGATGCAGGCCAAGCCTGACGATGTCATGGTGATCGACCATCCGCTGGTCGCGCACAAGCTGGCCCTGCTGCGCGCCGCGGCAACGCCAACCGGCGATTTTCGCCGGCTCGTTCGCGAGATCAGCCTGCTGATGGGCTATGAGGTGCTGCGCGATCTGCCGACCGAGCCGGTCCATATCGAAACGCCGCTGGAACCGATGACGGCCCGGCAGGTTTCCGGCAAGAAACTCTGCTTCATTTCAATCCTGCGCGCCGGCAATGGCATTCTCGATGGCATGGTCGATCTCGTTCCCTCGGCGCGGATCGGCCATATCGGCCTCTATCGCGATCCGGTCTCGCACGAGCCGATCGAATATTACTTCAAGGTACCGGACGACATGGACCAGCGCCTGACCGTGGTGGTCGACCCGATGCTCGCCACCGGCCATTCGGCGGCGGCGGCCCTCGCACGGCTGAAGCGGGCAGGAGCGGGGGCGATGAAGTTCGTCTGCCTGATCGCAGCCCCGGAAGGCATCGCCGCGCTGCGCGCCGCCCATCCCGATGTCCCGATCTTTGCTGCGGCGATCGACCGGCAGCTCGACGAGCATGCCTATATCCGCCCTGGCCTTGGCGACGCCGGGGACCGTCTGTTCGGCACGAAATGACCAGCAAGATAGAGCACGGCATCCGATCCGGATGGATCGGAACCTGCTCTATTCCATGACCGCCATTTCCGGCTTTTCCACCGTTCCGGCCATGGCGGCGCGCGGCGGGCGGCGCATCAGCAACAGGCAGAACATGGTTGGAATGCTCACGATCATCATGAACTTGAACGAGTCGATGAACGAGATGATCTGCGCCTGCTGGTCAAGGGTTGCGTTGAGCAGCGCGGCGCCGGCATGGGTGAGGGGATTGAGCATGTGCGATACCGCGCCCCCAACCTGAAGGTTGCGGCTGAACGGTGTCACGTGGTCGGCCAGTGTCGCGTGGTTCACCTGCGCCATCTGCACCTGCACCGCCTCGGTGACGGAAATACCGACCGCCATGCCGATATTGCGCATCAGGCTGAGCAGCGAAGTTCCCTGTGTGCGCAGCGCCTGCGGTAGGGTGTAGAAGGCGACCACCTGAAGCGGCGTGAACACGAAGCCGAGCCCCATTCCCTGCACGATCAGCGTTTCGATCATGTAGCCCTGCGGCGATGATGGCAGCCATTGCTGCATCATCCAGAAGGAAATGACGAGCAGCGCAAAGCCCGCCGCCATCAGCGCCCGCGGGTCGATCTTGTTGGCCAGCCGCCCGGCCAGCATCATCGCCCCCATCGTGCCGATGCCGCGAGGCGCCATCACGAGGCCTGCGGTCTCCACCGGGTAGTTGCCGAGCTTTTCCAGGAAGGGCGGCATCAATGTTGCCGAGGAGAGCAGCACCGAGCCGACCGCGAACATGGTGATCAGTCCGGCATTAAGGTTGCGGTCGGCGAACACGCCGCGCGGGATGAACGGCGCCTTCGCCGTCATCATGTGGACGATGAAGAGGTAGAGCCCGATGACAGCCAGCACCGCGAAGGTGACGATTTCCGGCGAGCCGAACCAGTCCTTTTCCTGCCCGCGGTCGAGCATGATCTGCAGCGAGCCGAGAAAGAGCGACAGCACGGCAAAGCCGATCCAGTCGAAATGCCCGCTTGCCGGCCGCTTCGCCCGCTTCGGCATGAAGGCGCCGAGCGCCAGCAGGGCGGCGATGCCAAACGGCACGTTGACGAAGAACACGTAGCGCCAGTCATAGAAATAGGTGAGATAGCCGCCCAGCGTCGGCCCCAGGATCGGCCCGATCATCACGCCGACGCCCCAGATCGCCATTGCCGAGCCGCGCTTCTCGACCGGGTAGATGTCCAGCATGGTGGACTGGCTGAGCGGCACCAGTGCTGCGCCGAACACGCCCTGCAGCAGCCGGTCCAGTACCATCTCGCCGAGCGAGGTGGCAACGCCGCACATCATCGAGCTGACGGTGAAGCCGATCAGCGAGATCAGGAAGATGTTCTTTCGCCCATACTGCGCGGCGAGCCAGCCGACCGGCGCGGTCATGATCGCGGCGGCGATCACGTAGGAGGTCAGAACCCAGGTGATCTCGTCATACGAGGCCGAGAGCGAGCCCTGCATGTAGGGCAGCGAGACGTTGGCGATGGTCGCGTCCAGCGCCTGCATCAGCGTGCCGATCATGCAGCCGATCGTCACGATCGCTCGTGGCAGCCCGCTGAGCTGCATTTCCTCCTCGTGCGCAGCCGGCCCTGCCATGGTTCAGCGCTCCTCGGTCAATCCGGCTCAGAACAGGTCCGCAAGCCGGTTCTGATGCCCGGTATGGATCGTGATCTCGGCGGTCATGCCGTTGCGCAGCACGAGGTTCTTCGGCCCGCCGGTAATGTTCACCCGCAGCGGAATGCGCTGCACGACTTTCACCCAGTTGCCCGAGGAATTCTCTGCCGGCAGGATCGAGAAGCTCGATCCGCTGGCCGGCGCGATGCTGGCGACGACGCCCTGCCAGGTCCGGCCCGGATAGGTATCGACATGCACGCTCACCTTGTCCCCCGGCTTCACCCAGGTCAGCGAGGTCTCCTTCGGCTGCGAGCGGATCCATACATCCGTGTGCGAGACCAGGGCAAAGGCGGCGGTGCCGGCCGGCAGGAACATGCCCGGACGCAGCTTGTCGGTCTCGGTGACCACCCCGGCGAAGGGCGCGCGCACGATGGAATGGCGGTAGTTCAGCTCGGCGGTGGCCAAAGCTGCCTTCGCCGCCTTGTATTGCGGCGTGTCTTCCACCTTGATCTTCGGATTGCCCGACAGTTTCGCGAGATCGACCCCCGCCTGCGCGGTCATCGCATCCAGCGTCGCCTCGTCGCCCTGGAGCTTGTATTTCGCATCGTCATATGCGGTGCGCGTCACGCCGCCGGTATGCACCAGCGCGGCGTAGCGCTTGAAGTTCAGCCTGTCATTATCGACCACCGATTGCTGGGTGCGGATCTTGGCGATCTCGGCACTGTACCCGGCCCGCGTTGCCTCGACCTGCTGGGTGACCTCGGCGAGATTGGCCTTGGCCTGCGCGATTGCCATCTCGAAGCGCGAGGGATCGAGGGTGAACAGCTTCTGGCCCTTCGTCACCGCCTCGTTGTCGTGAACATCGATGGTTTCCACCAGGCCCGACACGTCGGTGGACAGCGCCACCTTGCCCGCCTGGACATAGGTGTCGGTCACGCTCACCGTCCCACCGCTCACCAGCCAGTAGACAAGGATGGCGCCGAGGATCACCGCCACGCCGCCGATCATGAGCAAGGGCCGCAGCATCCGGCCCGAGCGGCGACTCCGCGTCGCCCCCTCGCGGGTCTCGGCCTCGCGGGCCACAGGGCCGGTGGCTGTACTCGTATGGGACATCAAACCATCTCCTGTTCGGCGTCTGCCGTGGTATTTTCGGAAGGCGCGTCGCCGGCCATCGTGCCGTGATCTGCCGCGCCGGTCTCGTCATGTGTCGCGGCCCCGCAGCGGCCCGCGCCGAGCAGGGTCGCCTTGATCCGCAGCAATCCCGTAACCAGCGTGTCCATCGTCTCGGGCGCGATGCCGTTGCCGATCAGTGCGGCGACCGCGCCGCGCTGGGTTTCGATCTCGGCGAGGAGCGGCTGCGCCGCTTCGGTCAGGTGCAGGCGCCAGATCCGCCGGTCACGCGGGTCGGCCCGCCGCTCCACTAGGTTGCGCGCCGCCAGCCGGTCGGTCAGCCGCGCGACGCTCATCGGCTCGACCTCGAGCAATTCGGCCAGATCCTTTTGCGACAGGCCGGGATGGCGGGACAGCTTGATCAGCATCGCCCATTGCGCGCGGTTCATGCCGTGCAGCCTGGCGCGGCGATCGGTTTCGAGCCGCAGCAGCCGCGCCACATCGTGCAGCAGCAGTAGCAGGTCGGGTTCGGTGGGCAATTGGGACATAGCACCTGAGATAGTAAGGTGCGTTACGAGTAAGTGCTACTGCCGCAGTTCTGCGTTTTTCGCAGAGGCCGGTCCCCGTTTCATGCCCTTGCGCGTCCCGCGCCGGGTTCGGGTGCTCACCCAGCCAGCGCTTCGTGCAACACCGGAATGGCGCCGGTCATCATGATCTGTACGCCGATTCCCAGCAGGATGAACGCCGCGAGCCGCGACAGCACGCGCCGCCCGTTCGCGCCGAGAATCACGTCCAGCCGGTCGGCCGCCGCATAGCTGATCCAGGTGATCGCCGCGATCGCGATTGCCGCGAGCGACATGCCGGCGAAGAACGCGCCGAGCGGCGTGCCATAGGCGCCGCGCTCCGTCCCCAGCGTCACCGCGACCGCAATGGTTCCCGGCCCGGTGGTGAAGGGCAGGGTGAGCGGAAAGAATGCCATCGAGGCGATATCGTCCGGGTCCTGGTCCGGTGCTGGCAGGGAACTGGCCGCCTGTGCCTGTTTCCGCGCCTCGGTCACTTCCGGTGCGTTCAGCATCTGGAACGCCCGGCTCGCCACCACGGCGCCGCCGGCCAGTCGCAGGGCGTTCAGTGTGATGCCAAAGAAATTCAGGATATAGCTGCCTGCCCAGAGCGAGACGAGCATCACCGCGGCGCTGTTCAGCCCTACCTTGCGCGCCAGCGTCGCCCGCACCGGCCGGCTCGCATTGCTGGTGATCTCGTTGAAGATGATCGCCCCGGCCAGCGGATTGACGATCGACAGCAGCGCCGGAAACCCGAGCAGGAAGGCGTGCAGCCCAGGCCCGAACAGGCTCAAGCTGGCAGTTCCCGCACGGCGATCGCGGCGAACAGCGCCGCGCCGAGCGGGATGATCGCATCGTTGAAATCGTAGCGCGGATGATGCAGCGGTACCGCGCCGCGCGCGCCATCCGCCTGGCCGATGCGGAAGAAGCAGCCCGGCCGCTCCAGCGCGTAGAAGGCGAAATCCTCTCCACCCATCGAGGCGGGCATGGTGGTCCGCACCTGCGAGGCGCCAACCACCGCCCGCGCGGCCTCGGCGAAGGCGGAAGCGGCGGCGGGATCGTTGACGACCGGCGGATAGCCCCGCTCGTAGCCCACCTCCACGCCCACGCCGGCGGCGGCGGCAAGGCCACGCACCAGGACGGGGATCTCGCGCGCCATCTGGTCCTGCACCTGCGGCGTCAGCGTCCGCACAGTGCCCGAGAGTGTCGCCGTTTCGGGGATCACGTTGGTGGCGCTGCCGGCATGGAAGGTACAGACCGAGACGACCGCCGATTCGAGCGGTGCAACATGCCGGGCCACCAGGCTCTGCAGGCCGACCACGATCTGCGCCCCGGCGACGATCGGATCGATCGCCTGGTGCGGCCGGGCCGCGTGCCCGCCCTTGCCGCTCAGCCGGATCATCAGCGTGTCCGACGCCGCATTCACCGTGCCCGGGGATGCCGAAACCACGCCGATCGGCAGGAGCGGGTCGTTATGCGCGCCGAACACCGAATCGAAGGGGAAGCGTTCCAGCAGCCCGTCCTCCAGCATTGCCCGCGCGCCGGCGCCGCCTTCCTCGGCAGGCTGGAAGATGAAATGGATGGTGCCGGAAAACTGCCTTGTCGCAGCGAGGTAGCGCGCCGCGGCAAGCAGCATCGTGGTATGCCCGTCATGCCCGCAGGCATGCATCGTCCCCGGCGTGGTCGAGCGCCAGGGCGCATCGCCCGCCTCCTCGATCGGCAGTGCATCCATGTCGGCGCGCAGCGCGATCGCCCGGTTCCCGGACCCCGCCCGCAGCGTGCCGACGACCCCGGTGCCGCCCACACCGGTGGTGACGTCAAGGCCGAACGCCGTCAGCCGTTCCGCCACCAGCGCCGCGGTGCGGCGTTCCTGGTAGCCGAGTTCCGGATGGGCATGGAAGTCGCGTCGCCAGGCGGAGAATTCCGGTGCCCAGGCCAGGAGCTGCTCGTCGATCGTCATGGCGCGAAGAATAAGGCCAAAACCACGGCGCCGTCACCCATGCCGCGATTTTCGCTCCGACCCGCGCCGGCGAGAGGTTTCATGCGCCTGACGTATGGGTGATAGGTATTCCCGCCCCGTTATTGCGGTGCAGCAAACGGTCTATATGGAGGGTCAGACGGAGCGAGGCTCCGGAATAGCAAGGCTGAAAAGCCAGATCAGAAAGGAAGACTCCCATGACGAAGCTGACCCGCACCATCGCCATCATCGCCGCCCTTGGCGCCATTGCCCCGGCCGCTGCCAATGCCGCCAATTTCGGCAATACCCACGACCAGCTCGTGCAGAAGATCAACAACGCCTATGGCACCCAGTTCAAGACCGGCCATACGGCTGGCCAGACGGCTCCTGCCGAGGCCCAGCACAACAACTGAGGCAACTTGACCGATCTTGCGCCCGCTGCATGCGGCGGGCGGTAATGTCGGTGACGATAAGCTGAACGACGCCCCTGAAATTCTTCCATGAATTTCAGGGGCGTTTTGTTTTCGCCACGACCGTCTCCGGTGTCCGGGAGACGGTAAGGCTGACCGTCTCCGATGTTTCGGAGACGGTGGGGATGACCGTCTCCGTTGTTTCGGAGACGGTGGGGCTCCCTGATTTGGCCGTGTCAGGCCGCCGTGCGGATTGCCGCGGCGCGGATATCCTCATCGACCGTTTCGGCGAAACGGGCGAAATTCTCCTCGAACCGTGCAACCAGCTCGGCGGCCTGACGGTCATAGGCGGCCTTGTCGGCCCAGGCTTCCCGCGGGTCGAGCACCGAAGAGGGCACGCCCTCGACCGCATCGGGGATCATCAGCCCGAACGCCCGGTCGGGATGGAAGCTCGTGCCATCGAGCGCGCCGGACAATGCCGCATTGAGCAAGGCGCGCGTGTGACGGATCGACATCCGATGACCGGTGCCGAACGCGCCGCCGGTCCAGCCCGTGTTCACCAGCCAGCACGACACTCCATGCTCGGCGATGAGCTTCGCCAGCAATTCGCCGTAAACCCGCGGCGGTCGCGGCAGGAACGGCGCACCGAAACAGGTGGAGAACGTCGCCTGAGGTTCCTTTCCGAGCCCCTTCTCGGTACCGGCCACCTTGGCGGTATAGCCGGACAGGAAATGATACATCGCCTGGGCTGGCGTGAGCCGCGCGATCGGCGGCAGCACGCCGAAGGCATCCGCCGTCAGCATCACCACGTTGCGCGGCATGCCGCCACGGCCGCTGCGCTCGACATTGGGGATGAACTCGATCGGGTAGCACGAGCGCGTGTTCTCGGTCAGGCTGCGGTCGGCGAGGTTCACCGCCCCGCGCGCATCTGCCACCACGTTCTCCAGCACGGTGCCGAAGCGATGGCTTGCGGCATGGATTTCCGGCTCGGCCTCGGCGGAGAGATCGATCACCTTGGCGTAGCAGCCGCCCTCGAAGTTGAATACGCCATCCGGCCCCCAGCCATGCTCGTCATCGCCGATGAGCCGGCGCGCTGGATCGGAGGAGAGGGTGGTCTTGCCGGTGCCCGACAGGCCGAAGAACAGGGCTACGTCATCATCCCGGCCGATATTGGCGCTGCAGTGCATCGGCAGCACGCCGCGGGCGGGTAACAGCCAGTTCATCACCGTGAAGATCGATTTCTTGATCTCGCCGGCATATTGCGTTCCGGCGATGACGATCCGCCGCTCGGCGAAGGACAGGGCGATCGCCGTCGATGAGCGCACCCCGTCGATCGCCGGGTCGGCCTCGAAGTCCGGCGCGTGCAGGATCACGAAATCAGGTTCGAACCCCTCCAGCTCCGCCTCGGCGGGGCGGATGAACATGTTGCGGGCAAACAGCGCCTGCCAGGCATTGGTGGTGACCAGCCGGACGCGGATGCGGTTTTTCGGATCAGCGCCCGCGAACAGGTCCTGAACGAACAGTTCGCGGTCCTGCAGGAAGGCCTGCACCCGGCCGCGCAGCGTCGCATAATGCGAAGCGGACAGTTTCTGGTTGACGCTGCCCCACCAGATCTCGGCGGTGGTTTCCGGCTCATCCACCACGAACTTGTCGGCGACCGACCGGCCGGTATGCACGCCGGTTTCGACCATCAGCGCACCATCTGCGGAAAGTCGGCCTTCGCCGCGGCGCAGCGCATGGGTCACCAGCGCCGGCGCGGTCAGGTTCGCATGCACGGTGGCGGCGCGGGTAATGCCCGCATGGGCCAGGATCGCCGCGTTGCGGGCGGCGGAGTCGGTGTTCGTCGTCGTTGGCGTCACGGCTCTGATCTTTCTTGGCTCGGCTTTGATGTTCGATTTAAGCCTTATGCCGTCCCTTTCGGGTTTTTCCAAACCTGAAAAGCGAAAATATGACCGCGTTCAGCGAAACTCAACCATGCGCCGCGCTATCGGCCAGAACAGTGAACACATCTGCATAGACGCGGAGCATCCGCTCGAAGCCGATCCGCAGCACGATGTCCTCCCGCGCCAGATCGAACCCGTCCGGGTCGAGCGTCACCATCGTCCATCCGGTGCCCTGGCCGCCCGCGGCCAACGCCGCTTCGTCCAGCCGCGCGCCGAGGGTTCGGTTCACGGTCGCCATTGCCTCGATACAGGCCCGTTCGTCCTGCAGCGCCGGCGTGCGCGGCGTCAGCCGGTCGACATCCAGCGTCGCAGCCCTTGCGAAGCCGCCGACGAACCGCGCCGCAACGGGTGTCAGCCGGTAGATTCCGAAATCGCTGAACCCGGCATAGGGGCGGGCATAGGGATGGAGGGTCAGATAGCGCTCCCGGTCCTCCGGCGCTTCCGACCGCTCGGCGTCGCATACGAGCGACAGGCGCGGGCTGGTCTGCGGGTTTGCCTCGGTGGCCTCGCCGCTGACCATCAACGCGCAGGCGGGATTGCGTTCGAGCGCCCTGGTATGGGCGGAAAGCTGCGAGAGCAGCACCACCACGTCACCATCCAGAAGCACGGCCGGGGTGACCAGAGCGATTGCGGGGTAATCATCCTCGATCACTGCGAGGCTGGCTGACCGCGCCGCCCGCAGCAGGAGCCGCGCATCGCGGTGGATGTCATTCTGGATTTCACGGTGCTCTTGCATTTGGCGCCATATTCCCGTCACGTCATGTCGGGATAATGCGACGAAGTCCGCTGCAAGGCAAAAATTTTCATGAAACAGACCATCGCTCTTGTCGACGACGACCGGAACATCCTCGAATCGGTGCAGATGACACTGGAACAGGAGGGATATGCCGTTCGTACCTATACCGACGGGGAGTCGGCCCTGCAGGGCCTGCTGACCCGCCCGGCCGATCTTGCCGTGCTCGATATCAAGATGCCGCGCATGGACGGGATGGAACTGCTCCAGCGTCTGCGTGCCCGCTCGGCGATGCCGGTCATTTTCCTCACCAGCAAGGATGACGAACTCGACGAGCTTATGGGCCTGCGTCTCGGCGCTGATGACTACATCACCAAGCCCTTCAGCCAGCGCCTGCTGATCGAGCGCATCCGCGCCCTGCTGCGTCGCAACGAGACGAGCCGCGCCGAAGGTTCCGGTGCGGCGCCCACCGGCGTCATCGGCAGGGGCGATCTCACGCTCGATGAGACCAAGCATCAATGTCTCTGGAAGGGGCAGGATATCCAGCTCACCGTCACCGAATTCCTGCTGGTCAAGGCGCTTGCCGCCCGCCCCGGCATGGTCAAGTCGCGCGACCAGCTGATCGACGCCGCCTATGGCGAGAGCGTCTATGTCGACGATCGCACGATCGATAGCCACATCAAGCGCCTGCGCCGCAAGTTCCGCGCCGTCGATGACGAGTTCGACCAGATCGAGACGCTCTACGGCATCGGCTACCGCTACAAGGAAGCATGAGCCTCGCCAGTCCGGGTGCGGCCATGCTCGGCTGGCGGCGGATCTCGCCGCTGCTGCGCCGGATCCTGCTGGTCAATGCGCTGCCGCTTGCCCTCATCGTCGCCGCCCTGCTCTATCTCGACCAATACCAGCACGGTCTGCTGACCGCCGAGGTGACCGCGCTGCGCGAGCAGGCACGGATCTATGCCGGCGCGCTCGCCGAATCGGCGGTGCAAACCGATGTAGCCAACCAGCCGGCTCTCAAGCCCGATCTCGCCCGCCCGCTGCTCTACCGCCTGATCGAGCCGACGCCGAACGCACAGGCGCTGGTCTACGGGCCGGATGGGCGGGTGATCGCCAATTCGCGCATCCGCCAGGGGCCGGGCGGCGCCATCATCACCGAACCGCTGCCGCCGGTTCGCCCGCGCGGCGATTTCGCCCGCGCCGTCAGCTTTCTCTATGACCAGTTCGTGGCCTTTCTCCCCAGCGCGGAGGTAACTTCCGCCGGGCACGATCCGGGCGCTTCCGGCCTTGGCTGGCAGCCGAGCGTGCGGGAGGTGCTGAAACTCACCAGCGCCCAGCCGGCGCGCGAGGCGCCGCCCTTCATCCGCCGCGCCGCCGATGGCCGGCTGCTGATCACGGTTTCTGAGCCCATCGTCCGCGCCAAGAACACCGTTGGCGCGGTACTCCTCACCCGTGAGGCGACCGAAGTGGACCGCGCGGTCTTTGCCGTGCGGGTGTCGATCCTCGGCCTGTTCGTGCTCGCCCTGGTGCTGACAGTATTGCTCTCGGTCTATCTCGCCCGCACCATCGCGACCCCACTGCTCCGCCTTGCCGCCTCGGCCGGCCGCCTGCGCGAGGGCCGCGGCGCGATGACCGAGCCGGTGCCCCCGCCGATCGCCGCCCGCGATGACGAGATCGGCATCCTCGCCCGCGCGCTGGAGGAATCCGCCCATGCCCTCTGGGCGCGGATGGACGCGATCGAGCGCTTCGCCGCCGATGTCGCGCACGAGATCAAGAACCCGCTCTCCTCGATCCGCTCCGCCGTCGAGACCGTCCGCCGGATGGACGATCCCGCCCGCGCCGCCCGCCTGTTCGACATCATTTCGCAGGATGTCCGCCGGCTCGACCGGCTGATCTCCGACATCAGCGATTCCTCGCGCCTTGATTCCGAAATGTCGCGCACCGCGCTGGAACCGGTCGACCTCGCCCCCATCCTCGCCGCCCTCGCCGAGATCCACCAGTCCACCCGCGAGGACGACGCGCCGGCGATGGTGCTCGACGCGCCGAAGACCGGCCTCGTTGTCCGCGGCGCCGAGGGACGGCTTGTCCAGGTGCTGCGAAACCTGCTCGGCAACGCGATCTCCTTCAGCCCGCAGGGCGGCAAGATCTGGCTGCGCGGCCGCGTCACCGGCAGCATCGTCGAACTTGCCGTCGAGGACGAAGGCCCCGGCATCCCCGACGCCAAGCTCGACCACGTGTTCGACCGTTTCTACTCCGAGCGCCCGCAGGGCGAGGGCTTCGGCAACCATTCCGGCCTCGGCCTGTCGATCTCCCGGCAGATCATCGAGGCCCATCAGGGCCGCATCACCGCCGAGAACCGCCGCGACCCCGAGGGCGCGGTCATCGGCGCCCGCTTCGTCATCCGCCTGCCGCGCGGATGACCGCGAAGCACCGTCATGCCTCCGTGCCGACCACCGAACGGCCCGGCAACCGCCCCTTCGGGATTCCGGCGAACGCCAGATGGGCCGGCGTCCCGATCCCCGGGTTCCTCGCCATCGCGATCGCCGCCTTGGATGCCTGGACGGTCTGGCGCAACGCCTCCCCCGCCACCTATTTCCACTACGGCAAGATCATGTTCTTTCCGCTGATCGCCGCCGGCGTACTCATGGCCTGGGCGCTCAATTCCGGCAAGCTGGTGATGATCCGCCTGTGGCGCGTCTTCGCCCGCCTTGTGGTGGTGGCCTATGCCCTGCTCGCGGTCATCTTCATCGCCGAACTGGCGGTCTATCCGGTCTCCCGCGCCTTCGGCGCCGTCATCGGCCTGATCATTCTCCTGCTGACCGCGCCGTTCTTCCTGCTGATGCGCCGCGATTTCCGCCGCAGCCGCTGGCTCGACCCCGATTCGCTGCCCTCGGAATGGGAAATCGCTGCCATCCACGACCCGAATTCGATCAACTACCAGCCACCGAAACGCAAACGCCGATGACCGTCCGGCCACGAAAAAAGGGCCGGCGCAACCCGCCGGCCCTTCCCGCATCCGAACGTCCGCCGGAGATCACCAGGCGGAGATCATCCTTGGCGTTCGACCATCATCTGCTTGATCTTGCCGATCGCCTTCGCCGGGTTGAGCCCCTTCGGGCAGGTTTGCGTGCAGTTCATGATCGTGTGGCAGCGATAGAGCTTGAACGGATCTTCTAGCGCATCGAGCCGCTTGCCGGTCGCCTCGTCGCGCGAATCTGCGATCCACCGATACGCCGCCATCAGCACGGCCGGGCCGAGATAGCGGTCGCCGTTCCACCAGTAGGACGGGCAGGAGGTCGAGCAGCAGAAGCACAGGATGCACTCCCACAGCCCGTCCAGCTCCGCGCGTTCCTCGACGCTCTGCTTGCGCTCGCCATCCGGCGGCGGCGGGGTTTCGGCCTGCAGCCACGGCTCGATCGAGCGATACTGCGCATAGGCCTGGTTGAGGTCGGGCACGAGGTCCTTGACCACCGGCATGTGCGGCAGCGGGTTGATGTTCACCGCCTCCTTCACCTCCTCGATCGGCTTGAGGCAGGCGAGCGTGTTGGTCCCGTCGATGTTCATCGCGCAGGAGCCGCAGATCCCCTCGCGGCAGGAGCGGCGGAAGGTGAGGGTGGGGTCGACCTCGTTCTTGATCTTGATCAGCGCGTCCAGCACCATCGGCCCGCACTTGTCGAGGTCGATCTCATAGGTGTCGGCGCGCGGATTGGCGTCCTCGTCGGGGTTCCAGCGATACACCTTGAAGCTCTTCACCCGGGTCGCCCCCGGCTCGGCCTTGTAGGTCTTGCCCTGGGTGACGCGGCTGTTCTTCGGGAGGGTCAGTTCGGCCATGGTTCGAAACCCTTTCTCAGTAGACGCGCTTCTTCGGCGGGAACACCGACACGTCGTTGGTCAGCGTCTGCATCCGCACCGGGCGATAATCGAGCGCCACATCGCCTTCATCCGTGCAATGGGCGAGCGAATGCTTCATCCACTCGGCGTCTTCACGCTCGGGGAAGTCGTCATGCGCGTGCGCCCCGCGGCTCTCGTGCCGGGCCTCGGCCGAGGCCATGGTGGTGATGGCGTTGCCCATGAGGTTGTGCAGCTCGAGCGCTTCCATCAGGTCCGAATTCCAGATCAGCCCGCGATCGGCGATCGAGATGTCCTTCAGCCCCTGCCAGAGGCCGGACATCTTGGCGACGCCTTCCTTCAGGGTCTTGGAGTTGCGGAACACCGCGGCGTGGTTCTGCATCGTCCGCTGCATCTGGTCGCGGAGAGCGGCGACGGTGGTGCCGCCCTTGGCGTGGCGCGTCGCGTCCAGACGGTCGAGCGAGGCCTCGCCGGCGCGGCTGGGCAGGGCCGGCTGGGTGGCGCCCGGTGTGACCACCTTTGCCGCCTGATGCGCCGCCGCGCGGCCGAACACCACGAGGTCGAGCAGCGAGTTGGTGCCGAGCCGGTTCGCGCCGTGCACGGAAACGCAGGCCGCCTCGCCAACCGCCATCAGGCCGGGCACGGTCGCGTCCGGATTGTCCTTGGTCGGGCGCAGCACCTCGGCGCGATAATTCGTCGGAATGCCACCCATGTTGTAATGCACGGTCGGCAGCACCGGGATCGGCGCCTTGGTCACGTCGACGCCGGCAAACACCCGCGCCGTTTCGGAAATCCCCGGCAGCCGTTCATGCAGCTGCTCCGGCTTCAGCCCTTCGAGATGGAGCAGGATGTGGTCCTTGTTCGGCCCGCAGCCGCGCCCTTCCATGATCTCGATCGTCATCGAACGGGACACCACGTCACGCGAGGCGAGATCCTTCGCCGTCGGCGCGTAGCGCTCCATGAAGCGCTCGCCCTCGGCGTTGGTCAGGTATCCGCCCTCGCCGCGCGCACCCTCGGTGATCAGGCAGCCGGCCGGGAAGATGCCCGTCGGGTGGAACTGCACGAACTCCATGTCCTGCATCGGCAGCCCGGCGCGCAGCGCCATGCCGCCGCCATCGCCGGTGCAGGTGTGCGCCGAGGTGCAGGAGAGATAGGCGCGGCCATAACCGCCGGTCGCCAGCACCACGAGCTGGGCGCGGAAGCGGTGGATCGTCCCGTCCTCAAGGCACCAGGCCATCACCCCGCGGCATGCGCCCTCGTCGTCCATGATGAGGTCGGTGGCGAAATATTCGACGAAGAACTCCACATCCGCCTTCAGGCTCTGCTGGTAGAGCGTGTGCAGGATGGCGTGACCGGTGCGGTCGGCCGCGGCGCAAGCGCGGCGCACCGGAGCCTGGCCGAAATCCTTCATGTGCCCGCCAAACGGCCGCTGGTAGATCTTGCCATCCTCGGTGCGGCTGAACGGCACGCCGAAATGCTCGAGCTCGTGGATCGCCGGAATCGCCTCGCGGCACATGTATTCGATGGCATCCTGGTCGCCGAGCCAGTCCGAGCCCTTGACCGTGTCATACATGTGCCAGCGCCAATCGTCCGGCTCCATGTTGCCGAGTGCGGCACCGATGCCGCCCTGTGCGGCGACGGTGTGGCTGCGGGTCGGGAACACCTTGCTGATGCAGGCGGTCTTGAGCCCGGCCTGGCCCATGCCGAGCGTCGCCCGCAGGCCGGAGCCGCCGGCGCCGACGACGATGACGTCATAGGTGTGATCGATGATCGTGTAGGCGCCGAGCGACGGCTTCGACATTGCATTCATGACGATGATTTCCCCAGGCGGATCAGAAGGACAGTTTCAGAACCGAGATGACGGCCAGCAGCCCGAAGAACCCGGCCGTTGCCCGCATCGCGAGCATGACCGTGAGCCGCTTGCCTTCAGAGCGGATGTAGTCCTCGATCACGACCTGCAAACCCAGCTGCAGGTGATAGAAAAGCGCGATGACCAGGGCGAGGAACAATACCCCGTTCCAGGGCTCGGCCATATAGCGCAGCATTTCGGCCTGGGTTGCCCCCTTGAGCAGCAGCACCGAGAGCACGGCGTAGAGGGCGAGCGGCAGCAGGGCCAGGGCGGTAAGCCGCTGCACCCACCAGTGATGCACGCCGGCCTTGGCGGCGCCCATGCCCCGGGCGCGGCCGAGTGCGGACCGCATGATCTTCATCGATGAAACTCCTTCACCAGCAGGTCCCCCGGCGCTCACAGCACCACCAGCCCGATCAGCCACACCAGAACCGTCAGCCCTGCCGCCGCCAGCATCACGGCGGTGCCCGAGCGGTGCACGCTCGGCAGTTCGAACCCGAACCCGGCATCCCAGAGCAGATGCCGGATGCCGTTGCAGAAATGGTAGAAGAGGGCGAGCGTGAAGCCGAACAGCACTATCATGCCGAGCACCGAGCCGACGACCGCCTGTGCCACGGAAAACGCGCCGGACGAGGTCGCCGCCGCCGCGAGCCAGAGCGACAGCAGGATGGCCCCGGCGGACAGCGCAACTCCAGTGATCCGGTGCAGGATCGACAGGGTGGAGGTGATCTGCGGACGATAGACCTGAAGATGGGGCGACAGGGGCCGGCGGACCGTTCCGCCTGCAGAGTTGCGCCCTTGCATGAGCGCCTCACGCACATCCTGCATGTTCGTCATCACCTTTCTGACGGTCGTCGCATGACGGGAACCGAATATCGCCACATGACGAAATTGAAATGCTGCACTTGCTTAGTCCCCGAGGTGGCGAGGGTCAATTCACTGTCAAGCGTTCGCGATCCGGTACAATACGGTCTCGCGCGCGGCCCTGCTTTCGAGTTCGTGCAGGGTCGGAACCGTGCAGCGTGCGAATTCAACCAGCCCTGCGCGGGGGACATAGGCGCGGCCGGGATCTGCGATCCATATCTCGGCCGTCGTCGCGCAGCGCTGCAGCCACGGCCAGATATGCGAGGTCATCGGTTTCTCATAGCAGACATCCCCGCAGAGAATGAGATCCTGTGCCGGCAGGCTGCCGGTGACATCCCCGATCACGATCTCGACTCCGGCGTCGTTCGCCGCCGCGTTGAGCCGGATCGCGGCACCCGCCATCGCGTCGATCTCCACGGCCGTCACATGCGCCGCCCCCGCCTTTGCCGCGGCGATCGCGGCCAGTCCCGACCCGGCGGCGAAATCCATCACCCGCTTGCCGCGCACGCTCTCCGGGTGGTCCAGCACGTGCCGCGCCAGCGCGATCGAGCCCGGCCAGGCAAAGGCCCAGTAGGGCGGCGCGATGCCGCTTTCCGCCAGGAATGCCTCGGTCGCCTGCCAGATCGGCGTGATCTCGGTGGCCAGATGCAGTTCGATTTCCGGCACCAGTGCCGGCGTCGTCCGCGCCGTGCTCGCGCGGATGAAGGCGGATGCGTCCTTCATCGTCCGATCAGGATCGCCAGCCCCACCAGCAGCCCGACCCATCGGTTCAGCCTGAACAGCGCGAGGCAACGCGCGGGCTCGTCGATATCGAGCCGTACCACCTGCCAGGTCAGCAGCGCCCCCGGCAGCGCGAGCGCGGCGAGCCCCTCCCGCCCGATCCCTGCCATCGCCATCGCGGCGGCGAGCAGCGCCAGCATCCCGGCATACCACAGCGCGACGAACAGCCGCGTCCGCCCGCCAAGCCTGAGTGCCGAGGACTTGATGCCCGCCAGCGCGTCGTCCTCGCGGTCCTGGTGCGCATAGATGGTGTCATAGCCGAGAATCCACAAAATCGTCCCGGCATAGAGCGGCAGCACCGGCCAGCCAAGCGCGCCGTGCGCCGCCGCATAGCCCATCGGCGCGCCCCAGCCGAAGGTGAAGCCGAGCATCACCTGCGGCCACCAGGTTACCCGCTTCGCCGCCGGGTAGAGGGCCACCAGCACCAGCGAGACGACGCCGAGGAGCTGCGCCGTCCGCCCCAGCATCAGCAGCACCGCCAGCCCCGCCAGGAGCAGCAGGAACAGAAACCCGAGCGCTGCGGGGACCGACACGGCGCCGGAGGCAAGCGGGCGCGCCGCCGTCCGTGCCACCTTCCGGTCGAGCTTGCGATCCCACAAATCGTTCACGACACACCCCGCGGCCCGCATCACCACGGCGCCAAATGCGAACAGAACGATGAGGCCGAGTGTCGTCCACACCCCCGCCCGTGCCAGCAGGATGCTCCACAGGCCCGGCAGGAACAGCAGCCATACGCCGATCGGCCGGTCCAGCCGCGCCAGCAGCGCGAATGGCCTGAGCCGCGCCGGCAGCCGCGCGACCCATCCCCCGGCCTGGATATCGGTAAAACCCGTTCCGCCTGCTACAGGGTCAGCCATGGCCTCGCTCATCCGTCTGCACCTTCCCTTGCCCTTGTCGCCCGGCGCGATCCTTGCCACATCCGCGGCCCAGGCGCACTATCTCGGTGCTGTGATGCGCCGCCGCGCCGGCGATCCGCTGCTGGTCTTCAACGCCGATTCCGGCGAATTCGCCGCGACGATCGACGCGCTCGACCGCCGCGCCGCCCACCTCGTTCTTGGCGAGCGCACACGCGCCCCCGCGCCCGAGCCTGATTGCTGGCTCTGCTTCGCTCCGATCCGGCGCGACATGACTGAACTCGTTGTCGAGAAGGCCACCGAACTGGGTGTCTCTCGCCTCGTTCCGGTGCTCACCGCCCGCACCCAGCCCGCCCGGCTGCGTGGCGACCGTCTTGCCGCCATCGCGACCGAGGCGGCCGAGCAATCCGAGCGCCTGACCATCCCCGCAATCGCCGAGCCGCTGCCGCTCGCGGGCTTTCTCGCCGCCTTTCCGCCGGCGCGCCGCCTGTTTGTCGCCGCCGAACGTCGCGATGCCGCTCCCCTGTGGCCGGCCGATCCGCTTCAACCCCATGCCCTGCTGGTCGGTCCCGAAGGCGGCTTTGCACCGGAAGAGCTTGACGCGATGGCCCGCCATGCGTTTGTGTCGCAGGTAACACTCGGGCCGCGCATCCTGCGCGCCGAGACTGCCGCCATCGCCGGGCTCGCGCGCCTGCTCGCGGGTTCCGCGCCCAGCTGAGTTCAGGAGCCGAATTTGTCCAACCCCGGAGAGGCCGACGCCACCCCGATCGATCCCGCGCAGCCCGCAGCCCGGCAACTCGCCGACTGGTTTGCCGCGGGCTGCAAGCCGCGCGATGCGTTCCGCGTCGGTACCGAACATGAAAGCTTTGGCTTTCGCCGCGATACGTTTGCTCCGCCGCCCTACGAACCGGGCGGAATCCGCGCGCTGCTCGAGGCCATCGCCGCCGATGAGGGCATCGAGCCGATCGACGATTCCGGCAACCCGATCGGGCTGAAGGGCGACGGGTTCTCGATCTCCCTCGAGCCCGGCGGTCAGTTCGAGTTGTCCGGCGCGCCGCTCGCCTCGATCCACGATACAAAGCGCGAGATCGACGATCATATCGCCCGCGTCCACCGTGTCGGTGCGAAACTCGGTCTCGGTTTCGCGCCGCTCGGCTTTCACCCGACGGCCCGGCGCGAGGATTTTGCCTGGATGCCCAAGGGCCGCTACGCGATCATGCGCGCCTACATGCAGAAAGTCGGCACGCGCGGCCTCGACATGATGCTGCGCACCTGCACCGTTCAGGCCAATCTCGATTTTTCCTCCGAAGCCGACATGGTGAAGAAGATGCGCGTCGGCCTTGCGCTACAGCCGCTGGCCACCGCGCTGTTCGCCAACGGGCCCTTCATGGAAGGCAAGCCGAACGGCCTGCTGTCCAATCGCGCCCTTGTCTGGCTCGATACCGATAACGCCCGCGCCGGCATTCCCCGCATGGTCTTCGAGGAGGGCTTCGGCTTCGAGCGCTACGCTGACTACATGCTCGATATCCCGATGTATTTCGTCTACCGCGACGGAAAGTATATCGACGTCTCGGGCAAGTCCTTCCGCGATTTCATCGCAGGGCGACTTGAGGGGCTCGGCACCGAGCCCGCCACGATCGGCGACTTTGCCGATCATACCACCACCACCTTCCCCGATGTTCGTCTCAAGCGTTTCATCGAGACCCGTGGCGCCGATGCCGGAAACCCGGCGATGCTGCTGGCCCAGCCTGCGCTCTGGACCGGCCTGTTCTACGACGCCGCGGCACTCGATGCGGCCTGCGCCCTGATCCGGGATCTCTCCTACGAGCAGATGATCCATCTGCGTGACGAGGTTCCTCGGCATGGATTGGATATCGCGCTCGGTGCCGGCACCCTGCGCGACCTCGCGCGCGACGTTGTCGCCATCGCCGCGGAGGGGCTGAAATCGCGTGCGCGAACCAATGCGGCGGGCGAGGACGAGCGCATCTATCTTGCCCCGCTCGATGCGATCGCCCATGGCGGGCCGACCCAGGCCGAACACTGGCTAGGTCGCTATCACGGCGCCTGGCACGGCGACACCACCCGCATTTTCGCCGAGGCTCAACTCTGACGCCGCCTCGGCAGTAAGGCCGGGGCATGCAAACGACCTGCCTCTGCCGGTCCGCCCCTGATGTTCACGAACGAATATCGGGGGCAGGGAGTTAGAGCAATTTCCGATCCTGCTGGGCCGGATGTCGTGCTCTGCCACATCGATAAACAAAGCATCTTTATCCGATCAGGTGCCTCCATCTGATCGGATGAAGCATTAATAACGGGCTGTCAGCTGAACGATAACCTGGCGGTTTGTGTAAGGCCCCGGGGTCGAGGCAATGCGGATCGCATTGAGCTGCTGTCCGACGACCGACAGGGTGACATGGTTGGTGAGATGATAGGCCACCCGCGCGTCGAAGGTGAAATTGCTTCCGATCGTTACCGGGACGAAAGGCGTCATCGTCGTTGTTAAGGTGATGTCGCGATAGGAAGACTGCCAGCTTCCGTAGGCATCGAAATCGAAGCGGCCCCATGTGCGCCCGAGATGGGCGACCACGCTGTCACGTGGAACGGTCGAAAACAGATTGCTGTTGCTCGCAAATGCAATGTGGTAGTTACCGATCTTTCGGGCGAACGTGTCTTCGTAGGCGAATCCAAGCGACCAGCGCCAGCCTGATCTCGTATGGCCCTTCAGCGAGATTTCCCCACCCCCCGCTTCGGACCAGCCGGTATTCTCGGCCGCGAGGATCACCGAGGATGAGGATATCGGCGCAATGACACCGCTGGCCGGCGAACTGATGATGTTGTTGTCACGCTCGATGAAAAGCGCGGTATGGAGCGCCGAATGCAGGGCGGGAAGCTCCCGGGTCCAATCGAGTTCGGCGTTATCGACGATCATCGGGTTTAGATATGGATTGCCGGTCGCTCCCACCAGACCAAGCGGCCCCGTGCCTATTTGCAGGCCGGAATCGACCAGGCTTGGCGCCTGTACACCCTGGCCGAGCAGGAGGCGGAGCGTATCAACCGTCGTCGGCTTGTAAACGAGGCCGGAATTGAAGCTGAGTGCCGTGAAACCGCCGTGGCCGATCTGCTGTGCAGTCAGGCCGGAAGTCGGGATTGGCACGCCATCATATCCCAGCCAGAGATCATCAACCCGTACCGCGTTCGTCAGGGAGACTGAGGGAGCGAGGTGCCATGTCCAGGTCGCGTCGGCGGCGATGTCCTGGTAGCGGACTGTCCCGCCGAGAAAGCCAAGGGAATGCGCGGCGTTGTTTCGATATTCGAGGCTCAGCCTGATAACGTGATTGCGGGATGCCCTGATCAAATCAGTCGCTTGCAGGACATAGACGCGCTGCTGCATCAGATTGTTGGGCAAAACAAATAACGGAATTGCGATATTTGCCTGCAATCCGTTGCGATAGGCATTCAGGCTGATCCGCCCGATCCTGGTATCCGCATCAAGCTCGACCCTCTGCGAATTTGTATAGAGGAAGAGCGTGCTGAAAATCGGCGCGACAGTCTCGCTCGGGATCTTGCCGTAACTGTAGCTCAGGCTGGCATAAAGACTGACGCCGGGGCTGAGCGCCGTGCGCGTCGAAAGGTGAACCTCTTCGTTCTGGGGCTTGAGCAGCGAGACGGTGTCGGGACGTTGCAGGGCGGAACTGTATTTTGGTTCGGCCAGATAGCTTCCAGCCGAGAGGCGAATACCCATTCGCCCGACATGGGCAGTACCAACGAGGGAGGCTCCGTATTGGCTCTGGGTACCGCCGTATACGTCGGCTCTGTTCACCCGATCGTCGAGAGGGTCGTAGGTCACGATATTGATCACGCCGTCAACGGCGTTGAACCCATACAGTGCCGTCGCCGGCCCCTTGATAACCTCGATCTGCCGGATTTCCGAGAGTTGAACCGGAATCGAACTCCAGACGACGTGGCCGAAATCGTCGAGATAAACCTGTCGGCCATTCAGCAGCACGAGGAGGCGCGGATTGTATGGCTGGTTGTAGGTTCGAACCCCTATTTCGGGTGAGGTCATGGTATAGGGGCGCACGTTGAGTCCGACGACATATTTCAGAACCCCGGGGATCGAAATCGCTCCCGAATGCCTGATCTGTCGCTGGGTAATAATCACTACATTGGCGGGCGCATCGCTCGCGAGCTGAGGTGTGCCTGTTGCAGCCGCGGTCACGGGTGCGCCGAATACCTGTTCCAGCTGGCCATAGGGGAAGATCTGCGCATGGGCCCGTCCCATGAGAGCCAGAGAGGCGAGCAGGGCTACCTGAATGATCGCACGAGCCGATCTGCGATGTTGCTGCCGCATCATACTTCCTCGATCATCAATAACAACGCGGCAGCGAAACTCACTCCGGCGCGATGTGCGGCTTTCGTGTTCAGGACGATTGTCACCCGTTGTTGCGACACGATACCAAGCGTGCATGTTCCGGCCCGCACCCGCGCAACGTGCGAGGTAACACAAAGCGCGTGATGCGACGCCGATGCCGCTGCCACCTCCTGCATCGGCGTTTCATCGGCCGGGATTATGATCTCGAACTTGTCTGCCAACAGCCGGTTTGCCGGGACCGGAACCGGTCGGAGATGGGCGGTGCCTGTCATGAAGCCATGGCCGATCATTGCTGCGATCGCTTCAGCGTCGGCTTTCGACGCTGCATTGCCCGAGCGATACGCGATTGCAATGATTCCGTTGGCTTTTACTGCCGGGCGCAGGAATATCAACAGCTTGTTAAGAACCTTGATATCCGTTGCGGTGAAGGACGGCACGGACGATGGGGTCTGGCCATGGGCAGTTCCGGCAACAAGCGCCAGTCCGAGGGTCAGTGCGCAGACAAGCTGCACAGCTACGGCAGATTTGCGTTCCCGTGCTGGTCGCCGGTCTCTGCGCTCAAGCATGTGCGGCATCGCGGCATCCCTGGGCTTTGATGTAGAGGTCGAGGTCGTTGTCGCAGATCGGCGGGCTCAGGAAATTGCCCTGCATGAGATCGCACCCGCTGTCGCGCATCACCGTGAATTCGGTCGCCGTCTCGATCCCCTCGGCGGTCACGGTAAGGCCGAGCTGGCGGCTCATCGCCAGCACGGCCGCCACGATTGCCCGCGCACGGTCGCCATCCGCGATCCTGGCGATGAAGGAGCGGTCAATCTTGACTTTGTCGAACGGGTAGTGATGCAGGGAGGACAGCCCGGAATACCCGGTCCCGAAATCGTCGAGGGAGATGCGCAGTCCGAGATGTTTCAGCTCCGCAAGCGCTTTGAGCGCCTGGGCGTTGTCATGCAGCAGCACGCCTTCGGTGACTTCGAGTTCGAGAAGATGCGCGGCTAGCCCGGCGCGGGCCATGGTTTCCGCCACCAGTCGAGGGAAGTCCTCTTCGGTGAGTTGCCGTGGAGACACGTTGACGGCCACCCAGTATCGCCCACCCCAGCTCACCGCCTGCTGGCACGCGGCATCGAGAACCCATGCGCCGAGCTTCACGATCAGTCCGGCTTCTTCGGCAATCGGAATGAACTCGTCAGGCGAGATGCTGCCGCGCGTCGGAGATGTCCAGCGCAACAACGCCTCGAACCCAACCAGTTGGCAGTCTGCCGTCACCACGGGCTGGTAGTTGATGGTGAGATCTTCGTGCTCGATTGCGGCTGACAGTTCCTGTTCAAGCACGCGCCGTCGGCGCAGCACGGTGTCCATGCCGGGCCGGAAGAAATAGTGCCGGTTTCGCCCGTCTGCCTTGGCGCGGTAGAGCGCGACATCGGCCTTGCCGATCAGCTTGTCGGCTTCCGTGCCATCTTGCGGGCCGAGCGCGATCCCGATGCTGGCTCCGATATTCACTGCATGACCGTCGATCTGATAGGGCTGGCTGATCGCGTGATTGATGCGCGTTGCCAGCGATCCCGCGATCTCGGGATTCTCGACGCGCGGCTGGAGGAGCACGAATTCATCGCCGCCAATCCGGCAAAGCAGATCGATGTCCCGGATATTGGACAGAATACGGGCCACGGCCATCTGGAGCAGCTTATCGCCGATCTGGTGCCCTAGCGTGTCGTTCACCGACTTGAAGCGATCGAGGTCGATGTAGAAGATTGCAAGTCCGGGGCCACCGGCACGAATTGCCGCGATCTCCCGTGCCAGCGCCTCCTGCAGCAACAGCCGGTTCGGCAGTTTCGTCAACGCGTCATGATGCGCAAGAAACCGGATTTTTTCTTCCGCGGCGCGTCGGCTCCTGATGTCGCGCAGCGCAGTGACCTGCGCCTTGTTGCCCCCGAAACTGATCATCTGCGACAGTGTTTCGACCGGAATGGATTCGCCGCCTGCCGTCATGATCGTGGTCTCGCCGGCATGCGGTCCCTCCAGATCGGCCCGGTCGATCGTTGCGAGTCCTGGCAGAAAGCGGTCGATCGGGCTGCCGACCAGCACCTCGGCGGGCCAGCCGAACAGCTTCGAACATACCTGGTTGATTTCGACGATGACGCCCTTGCGATGAATCAGCAGCGCCTCGAACATGTTGTCCGTCAGTTCGCGCAGGCGGGTGTTTTCGCTGGCGACCCTGAGCGCGTTCTGCCGGTCGACGCCGGCGCCGGCCAATGCGAATGTCAGCATCACGACGAGTTCTGAAACGAACACGAGTTGCAGCGGGTGCAGTGCAAAGGAGTTCTGCTGGCGTGTTGCCGTTACCCAGTCGGCAAACGGCAGAATCGCCGAGAGCGCGCCAAAAATCGGCACCACGACCGAAAATCCCAGTGCGGGAATGCTGAGCAGGGGGAAACTGTCCGGGCGATTCGCAAACCGGATTCCGACTGCGGCGAGCAGGCCGCCGGCCAGCATCGTGACGACGACCCGGCTGAGTTCGTATGCGAGGGTGAAGGGCTGCGCGATGCCGCTGACGGCGGCAAACACCATGCACGACGCCCCCGCGGCGATCGTCGAACTGGCGAGCGCCATGTTCCGGCTGTTGCGCGTCAGGAACAGCGTGATGAACAGTGCGATAAACGCGCCGCCCGCCATGAAGCTGAAGGATTCGAGCCGTGCCGCGAGGGGGATCGCATCGCGGACATGCGGAAAGTAGATATGCAGACTGACCAGGAACACCAGCCAGCCACCGACCGCCGCCACCGTGCCGAGAAGGCCAACGAGGACAATTCGTCCCCGCGGCGGCATCCGCCCGGTGCGTGCTGCAATCGCGTAAACAACCCCTGCGGCGCCGATGCCGAGCAGCGGCGCCTTCATCAGATCCAGCAGGGGATGCGCACTCAGCATGAAGCCGGGTCGCGTTGCCGCACAGGCGCTTCGTTCCGGAAGCGCGCGGCCTGGACGATGACAGTCATGGCATTCTTGAACGGTGACAAATCAGAAAGCTTCGAGAATGATCCGGTAAAATCAGCCGACCTGAGAAACATGGACGAACCTGCCGCCGCTACGGATTGACTATATCAGAATCGTTAATGGCGAGTTTAGCGGGTATTTCCATCACTGCATCGGACTTGTGTAAATAAAAGATCAAGAGAATTATTTTGAGAATTTTGAATCAAAAAGATATTTCTCCGCTGTCAATTTCTCAAAAAAGCAACCAGCTCTTTTGTTAGAAAAAAATTTACCTAATCGCAATATTTGCCTCGCGCCGCGCGTCGTACAATATATTCGTTCATGCAAATAATGATGCCGGGTCTTCCCGGGCAAGACAGCCGGCCCGCCCCTCAAAGATATCCCGGAACGCTTGATGGGTCGCTTGATTGAGCCTGTCCCCAAGGTTACCCTGCCGTTCGAAGCCTCCCGTCCGCGCATGCCGGCCGCGCTCCGGGGCTGCGGGCATCAGCAAAACGATCCGGCTCAGGAGGCGCTTGGACTGATAATGCAAACAATCGCATCGAAAGCCTGCCGCTGGCTTTCCGTTGCCGGCATCCTGCTCGCGGCGTCGCTCGGTTCTGTCGCACAGGCGCGGAACCTCAACGTCGGCGCCGGGTATAATTTCATTCCTGGCTCCGCTTATGTCTCGCTCGGCTACCGCCATACGGTTCCTGGCCTGACCACGTTCGGCCTCGACGCTTTCCTGATCACCACCGGCAAGGAAGAGCGGGCGGTGCGGCCGGGGCCAGAATTCAGCCTCGACGGCCTGGTCTATCTTCCGGGGTATCCGCTCTTCGCCAAGTTCGGCGCGGTGGCCGGCTGGGGGAAATACGGGCTTGACGGCGGGTTCGGGGTCGATCTGCCGCTCGGCAGCTCCTGGTTCGTTCGCTTGCAGGATACGTACTTCACGGCAACCGAAGACCGCACCGGTGGCATGGAATCCGAAAACCTGATTTCCGCGGGCCTGCACTATCGGTTCTGAGCGGTTCAGCCGCGGCGGCGGGCGCCGCTCAGCAGCCGCTCCGCCAGCACCGCGACGATGATGACCGATCCGATCGCTGTGCCCTGCCAGTAGGGCGAGACGTTGAGCAGGTTCAGCCCGTTGCGGATGAACAGCATGACGAACACGCCGAACAGGGTGCCGATGATCGAGCCGCGGCCGCCGAACAGGCTGGCGCCACCGATCACGACCGCTGCGATCGCGTCGAGTTCCAGGCCCTGGCCGCCGATCGGGTCGATCGAGAGAATTCGCGACGCCATGAAGATCGCCGCAACCCCGCTCATCAGGCCCGAGATCACATAGGCCAGCACGCTCCATGTCCCGATCCGCAGCCCCGCGACTCGCGCCGCCTCGGCGTTCGAACCGAGCGCGTACAGCGTCCGCCCGCCTTTGGTATGGTTCAGGAACCACCAGCACAGCGCGTAACACGCGATCAGCACAAGGAAGTCCACTGGAATGTCGAACAGCGAGTCCGCCGAAAGCGCGCCGAGGCCGGCCGGCAGCCCGCTGATCGAGTTCGCCCCGCTCAGCACATAGGCAAGGCTGCGCCCGATCGACATCATTCCCAGAGTGACGACGAAGGCGGCCACCCGCCCGTAGGTGATGATCAGGCCGTTGACCAGCCCGGCCGCGGCGCCCGCCGCAAGGCAGAACAGGAACGCAACCGGCATCGGGACATGGTGCAGCGAGAGGCCGAGCACGATCCCCGTCACCCCCACCAGGGAGCCCACCGACAGATCGATGCCGCCGATCAGGATCACCAGCGTCTGCCCGAGTGCCAGCAGCCCGACCACGACCGACTGGCTCAGCAGGTTCAGCATGTTGTTGAGGGTGAGGAAATACGGCGAGATCAGCGACAGCACCGCCATCACCGCGACGACGACGAGCGACATGCGCAGCTCGATCTGGGTCGCGAGCAGGGTGAGCAGCGTGCGGCGCGGCGCGGTACCGGTCTGCCCGGTGAGGGAAGTGGCGGGTCCGTTCATGGGGGTCATGCCTCGATCCTGGTCTCGTTTGGAGCGTCCCGCCGCTCGCCGAGCGCTGCGAGAATGTATTGCGTCACCGCGGCAGCGTCGAAATCGGCCGGCGCCCGCCCGAAGGTCAGCCCGACAATCCCGAGGCTGTGGCCGCGCTTGCCGGAAATCGGCACCAGCAGGGTCGGGCGCGCGCCATCCGCGGCCCGGTGCAGTGCGCCGGCCGGCGCGCCCACCGCATGGGCGATCGCCGTTGCCGCGATTTCGGGAAAGCCACCGGTGACGAAGCCGGGATCGGCCGACGGATCGTCGCCCACCCTGTCGAAGCAGAACAGCCGGCCGCCCTCGGCGGCCATCCAGTAGGCCGTGCCGCCATACCGCGCCACCAGTTCCGCGAGCACGGTGTGGGTCTTTTCCGCCGAGCTGCGCGGTGCGGCGAACATGCCGAGCTTTTCGATATCGATCAGTTCCGCGGGCAGTTCCGCGACGCTGGCGCCATCGCTGAGCACGGCGATGCGGTCCGACACGCCGATCACTTCCTCGAAATCCGACGATACCACGACGCAGGCCACACCCTCATCGGCGATCCGGCGCAACATTGCGTAGATGCTGCTGCGGGTGCCGATATCGACGCCGCGTGTCGGCTCATCGAGCAGCAGCAACCGTGGCGCGAGCACGAGACCGCGCGCCAGGATCACCTTCTGCTGCATGCCGCCGCTGAAATTGAGCATGTTGGCGTCGAGCAGACGCCGTTCCGGCAGTTCCAGCCGTTCGAGCAGCGCGCGCACCGCGGCGCCGCGCGTGCCATAGCCGAGCGTCACGGCGGAGCGCGCGCCGAGATGCGCGAGCAGCAGATTCTCGCGCACCGAGAAATCTGGCACGATCGCCTGGCCTCGCCGGTCTTCCGGGATGAGGCCGATGCCCGCCCTTATCGCATCCCGCGGCGAGCGGGCCCGGAATGGTTTGCCGTCGAGCTCGATCGTGCCGGAGACCGGCTGGCGCAGGCCGAAAATCGTCTCGATCGTCTCCGAGCGTCCGGCGCCGACCAGCCCGGCGAGACCAAGCACCTCGCCGGCGCGAACCTCGAAGGAGACATCGCGGACCATCGGCGGGCAGCTCAGATGGTTGACCCGAAGGACGACCGCGCCATCCGTGCGCCGCCGGCTCCGGCCGCCGCGGTTGTAGATGTCCTGCAGCTCGCGCCCCACCATCAGGCGCACCAGCTCGCCCTGCTGCAAGGTTTCGGTGGCAAGGCCGCTGGCGACGATCCGCCCCTCGCGCAGCACCGTCACCCGGTCGGTGACGGCGAAAATCTCCTCCAGCCGGTGCGACACGAAAATCAGCCCGTGCCCCCGTGTGGCGAGGCTGCGCATCAGCCCGAACAGCTGTTCCGCCTCGTGTGGCGAGAGTGCAGCGGTCGGTTCGTCGAAAATGATGATCCGGCTGTCCAGCGCCAGTGCCTTGAGAATTTCGACCAGCTGGCGCTGGCCGATGCTCAGCTCGCTCACCTTCATGTCGGGCCGCAGCACCTCGCTCTGGCCGATCTCGCCGATCAGCGCCTGCGCCTGCCGCCGCAGGGCGCGCCAGTCGAGCCGGCCGGGCATCGCGATCCGCGGCAGCATGATGTTTTCGAGCACCGATAGATCGGGCGCGAGCGAGGTTTCCTGCGTCACCATGGTGATGCCGGCGCGGATGGCATCGCGCGCGCCGGCATGACGCAGCCGTGCCCCGTTCAGCAGGATGTCTCCGGAATCGGGCCTGATATGGCCCGAGATGATCCGTGAAAGGGTCGACTTGCCGGCGCCGTTGGCGCCGACAAGAGCGTGGATTTCCCCCGCGCGGAGATCGAACGCGGCACCGGAAAGCGCCTGGGTAACCCCGAAACGCTTCCAGATGTCGCGCAGTTCGAGCAGGGCCACGGCGATCGCTCAGCTCAGGCCGAATGTCGTCTTGCGGACGATCGGCGCTTCCTTGGCGACATTCGACTTGTCGACCACGATGATCGGGATTTCGATCCGCTTCGGCGGGGTCGTGCCGGCGAAATGCTGGAACAGCGCCTTCGCCGATTCGGTGCCGAACAGGTAGGGCTGCTGCATGCCGGAGCCGACGATGGTGTCATCCTCGATCATCTTGATGAATTCCGGGATGCCATCGAACGCGGCGACCTTCATCGTCTTCTGCCGGTGGGCGGCGTGGATCGCGCGCAGGGCGCCGATGGTCGGCTCGTCGGTCTCGACGAAGAGCCCGTCCATCTCGGGATGCGCGGTCAGCATGTCCTGCACGAACTTGAAGGTTTCATCGGCCGTATAGGTCTGCATCTGCGAGAGGGCGACGCGCTTGATCCCGGCCTCGTCCATCGCCTGCATGAAGCCGGCGGTGCGGTCCTTGCCGTTCTGGCGGGCGAGCGAGATCGTCACCAGACCCACCGTGTTCTGCTTGCGGCCGGTCGCCTTGAGTTCGGCGGCCAGCACCTTGCCGATGCCGTAGGCGCCCTTGCGGTTGTCGGAGATGACGAAGGAGAGATACTCGCCGCCCGAAGTGCCGATATCGGCGATGACGACGGGGATGCGCGCGCGGGCGGCGGCGGCGAGGACGGAGGGGGCGGTCGAGGTATCGGTCGGCGAGAGGATGATGCCATCCACATTCTTGGCGATCGCGTCCTGCGCGTTGGTCAGCTGGGTCTGCGCCGAGTTGTGGCTGTCATAGGTGACCGAGCTCGCGCCGTGCTTCTTTGCCTCGGCGGCGATGCCGTTGGAGAGGGTGCGCCAGTAGGGCAGGTCGAGCCCCGGGGTGATGTAGGCGAGGCGCTTGCCCTTGGCGAAGGCAAGGCCGGGCGCCATTGCCGCGGCGAAGACCGTCGGTGCGGCGAGTTTGCCGAGGGTTCGCCTCGTGATCAGGCGAGGTTTGGCGTGGATGATGATGTCGTCGGTCATGGTTTCCTCCGGTTTGTTTGGGATTGTCGGTTCAGCTGTTACCCGTTCGGGCGCGGGGCGGCGGCCTGCCGCCCTCGATCACGTGGCGGGTGGTCTGGTAGATCCGGTCGAGATGCACGTCGAAGGCGGCGACCACCGCCGCCTCGTCATGCCGTGTCAGCCCGTCGAGGATCGCCTCGTGATCGGCAACGCTCCGGGCCACGGCCTGCTCCTGTGCCACCGCGCGGCGGCGGATTTCCATCATGTGCGTGTAGAGATCGCTGACGAAATCGGCGAGCGCGGGATTGCCGCAGGCGCGATAGATCGCGAGGTGGAATTCGCGGTCGGAAATCAGGAACCGGACCGGGTCGGTCTCCGCCGATTTCTGCGTCTCGAGACAGCGGCGCAGGAAGTTGAGATCGTCCTGGGTGATTTCCCGCGCCGCCGCTGCGACCACTTCGCGTTCGACCAGCATGCGCGCTGCATGAACGGTCTCGATATCGTATTCGTTGATCCGCCGGGTTTCGGTCACGCCGGGCGCCATGGGGCCGAGTTCGGTGCTGATCACCCGCGTCCGCGCGCCTTGCGATACCTCGATCACGCCGCGTGCCGCGAGGATCTGGATGCCGCCGCGAACGGTTTCGCGGCTGACCTGAAACGCCGAGGCAAGGTCGCGTTCGCTTGGCAGCGGATCCCCGACCCTGACGATCCCGGCAGCGATCAGCCCGGCGATCTTCTCGGCAACCAGCTCGCGCGTCGTCCGCCGCATGACGGAATCGCGCAGATCCGGCAGATGCCCGATCACGGAAAAGGCGCCTTGCGGCACGTCTGTTATCCTCCCGCTTGTCCACTGGCCCAGCCAGCAGACCAGCGGAGCAAACACCATTCGCCGATCACGGTCAAGCGAGGGTTTAACCCGCCCGGAGCCGAAATGCCCCGCCGCGTTTCGCGGCGGCGGCGGTCAGAGAATGTTCAGGCTGATCGGCAGGCGGACGACGATCTGTGCGGCGGGCGAATTGGGGCCAACGCCGATGCTGACCCCGACATTGAGGCTGGCATTATGGGTGATCTGGTAGCCGAGGCCGAAATCGAAGGCGCCCGCGTCATACGCCGTGCCCTTGATGCTCTGGCCGTTCTGCTGCTCGTCGAAATACTGGTCTTCCTCGTAGCCGACGCTGAACGACGCGCGGTTGTTGAGCGAGAAGCCCATGCCGAAGGACAGCCCGATACCGTTGCCCGGCTGCAGCTTCGCCTTTATCGGTGCGCCGCCACCGGGGTTCTGGATGCTGACGGTGCGGCCGAAATTATAGACGTATTTCAGATTGGCAAACAGGATCACCGGGCTGGTCGGATACAGCATCGTCAGGCTCGGCTGGAGCTGATAGAAGCCAGTGCCGGTCGGCAGGCGCTTGTCCACGCCTTGCAGATAGATCCCCTGGGGCGAGTTCGTGGTGAAGATCGGCACGCTGAACGGGCTCGTTCCGGTCATCGTCTTGAAGTTGAGGTTGGCCACGAAGGTCGGCACCGATTCCGAGCCGCTGTTGAGCTGGTAGCTGCCGCCGAACTGGACATCGCCGAGGTTGAAGGCGTGCGCCGAAACGGTCAGCGGCCCGACGCTCTGGCCGACCAGGACCGGCGAGGTGATCGTGGTGTTATACCCGGTGTCGAAGGGAATCCGCACATAGATGTCAGACCGTCCGGTCAGGCCGTAGCGCAGGGTGAGCTGCTCGGTGAGCAGATTTTCGTATACCTTGTTGATGTTGATGTTCCCGAAGGTGATGCCGGGAACGATGGTGAACCCGCTGACGTTCACCTGATTGCTGTTGTAATAGGAATATTGCAGCGACGGCTCGATCACGAGCGTCCCCTTCGGCGTCAGCACACCGCCGGACTGGGCGAGGGACGAGTTTGTTTGCAGCACGAGGTTGGCCCGCGCCTTACGGTTGGCGTCGGCCTGCTCGCGCTGGTTCGAGGCGGCAGCCTCGGCGGCCGGGGCTGTTGTCTCGCGCGGCGCCGCGGCCGGTACCGTAGTAGCCGGGGCTTGTGCGACGCGCCGGCGGGCGGGTGGCGGCGCGCCGCCGTTGAGTGCCGCGAGTTCGGCGCGCTCACGCCGGATCGACTCGAGTTCGGTGCGGATCGCATCCATCTGCGCGACCAGGCTCGATTTCTGTTTCTGCAACACCGCAGCCTGATGGTTCAGCCGGTCGTTCAGTTCACGGATTCGGGCGGCGGTCTCCGGCGTCGCGGCGTCTGCCGCCCCCTGGATCATAACGGCAAAACCCAGCCCACCGAGCATCGTCCGCGCGATCATGTGAATTCTGCTCATAGCATCCCCATCCCTGCGTTTCGTGCAGCGCCTTGCGCCCGGAAATATGAAAGTCCAGACAAAAGATGATCAATTCCTTATACGCATTTAATTTTTCCATACAATTATTCATTCACGCGCGAAAGTTCGGAATACGGGATTGGGTGCGGCTGCTAGAGCATCATCCGATCAGATGGAACCATCTGATCGGATAAAGATGCTCGATTTATCAATATACTAGAGCACTACATCCGATCCAGCCGGATCGGAAAGTGCTCTAAGGATGCGCCCGGCCTCGCGGCAATGGCCCCCGGCGCCAGAGCATCGTCCGATCAGACGGGGTTGTCTGATCGGATAAAGATTCTGTTTTATCAGTATGATAGGGCGCCATATCCGATCCATCGGGATCGGGCCGTGCTCTGGCTTGCAGGCAGGCTCAGGCGGTGACGCCGTAATGCCGTCCCATCGTGTCGTTCATCGTCCACAGGATATCGAGCTTGAACTTGAGGATCTGCAGGGCGCGCTCCTGCATTGGCCTCGTCGCGAAATGGGCAAGCGTGATCTGCAGGCCGTGGACAACGTCGCGCGGGGCCTGGCTGGTGCGGTTGCGGAAATAGTCCAGCCCCTCGCTCTCGATCCAGGGATAGTGTCCGGGCCAGGTGGCGAGGCGCTGGCGGTGGATGTCCGGCGCGAAAAGCTCGGTCAGCGAGGAGCAGACGGCCTCCTGCCAGGGCGCGCGGCGGGCGAAATTGACATAGGCGTCGACCGCGAAGCGCACGCCGGGCAGGAGGTGGCGCAGGTCGAGCATCTCCTCGCGCGGAAGGCCGGTGGCGATGCCGAGGCGGAGCCAGGCTTCGATGCCGCCCTCGTCGCGCAGATGGGTGCCGTCGGGCAGTTCGTAGTCGAAGCCGTCATGGTCGAGGATGCGGCGGATCCAGCCGCGGCGGATCTCACGGTCGGGGCAGTTGGAGAGGATCGCCGCATCCTTCACCGGGATCGCGATCTGGTAATAGAAGCGGTTGGCGACCCACATGCGGATCTGCTCCGGCGTCGCCTTGCCGGTGTTGAGCATCACGTTGAACGGATGGTGGATGTGGTAGGCGCTGCCGGCCTCGCGCAGCTTCGCCTCGAATTCGGCGTGCGACCAGGGCGCGCGGCCGTCATCGGCTGGTGGCGCCTCGGCCAGGAGATCGGCTCTCATCATTGGACATTCCCCTAAAGCATGAGGCCGGAAGGACGACAGGGGATGGTCGGCGGCGCATTGATCTCGATCATTGCGCGGCGGGGCGGATCAGCGGCCCGGGGCGGCGAGCGGCGCGATGGCGGCGAAGAGCGGCGACGCGGGATCGGCCAGGTGGCGCAGGAGAGAAAAATGATCGGCGCCGGGGACGATGATCTCGTGGGCGATGTTGCCGGCGGCGCGCCAGGCCGCGTGCATCGCGCCGGTCTGCGCCCGGAAGGCGGGGGTTTCGTCGCCGCCGACGGCGAAGATCGCCGGCGGCATGAGCTGCTTCACGCGATGCACCGGCGAGGTGGCGCGGGCGGCGGCGGCGTCGAGCCCGAGGCGGTCGTTCAGCGGTGTCGCGCGCAGCGGGTCGAGATCATAGACGCCGCTGAGACCGATGATGGCGGTGACCGGGCTCGGACCGTCCCAGTCGGTCAGCGCGAGCTCGGCGGAGAGATGGGCGCCGGCGGAATGGCCGATGGCGATGAGCCCGCCGGTGCCGGCAGCGTTCAGGACGGCGGGGACGGCGCGGCGCACCGATCCGGTCAGCGCGGCGAGGCTGGCATCGGGGCAGAGCGGGTAGTTCACCAGCGCGACGTTGAAGCCAGCATCGACGAAGGGCGGCGCGAGGAAGCGGAATTGCGCCTTGTCGCGCCCCTGCCAGTAGCCGGCGTGCAGGTAGAGCAGGGTCGCCGCGGCACCGGGGGCGGCGAAGAAGTCGAAGCGTTCGCGCTCATGCGGGCCGTAGGGGATGTCGAGCCGGGGCGCGCGGGCGGCGATGGCGGCGTCGCCCTCGCGCAGGAAGGCCTCGATCAGCGCCGGATGGCCGGGGCGCATCTGCCCGGCGAGATACTGGAAGACGGGGTCGGACGGGTCGGTCATGGCGCGCCGCTCGCAGGTTGCGGTGCTGCGAAGCCGGCAAGGGTGGCGTAGCCGCGGACGATGGCCTCCAGCTCGTCCGGGCGGGCGACGTCGTCGATGCGAACGAAGCCGTCGGGGGCGCGGGCGGCGACGAGGTCGATGACGCGCTCGGGGCCGCCGACGCGGTTGGACCGCACCACGGCGGCGGTCGCCGGGCGGCGCTCGGCCTCGTAGGCGGCGAGTGCGGCGGCGAGTGCGGCGGGGGTGTCGGCGCTTGCGGCCAGACGGTCGGCAAGGCAGCGGGCGTCGAGGATCGCCTGCGAGGCACCGTTCGAGCCGACCGGATACATCGCATGCGCCGCGTCGCCGAGCAGCGTGATGCGCCCGCGCGTCCAGCGGTCCAGCGGATCGCGGTCGCACATCGGGTAGAGGAAGATTTCGCGCGTTGTGCGGGCGAGGCGCTCGATATCGACGAAGGGCAGCGCGAAGCCGGCGACCAGCGGGGCGAACTCCTCCCAGGCGCCGCGGCGCGACCAGCTCTCGCGCGCGGGCGGCGAGGTGCCCTCGGCGCCGGTGCGGGCATAGACGACCCAGTTGGTCAGCCGCGTGCCGGCGGCGCCGGCGGCGGGCTGGCCGATCGGGTAGAAGACGAGCTTGGCAGTGGCGTTGCCGGCGATGATCATTTCATCGCCGCTGCCGAAGGCCGGCCAGTCGAGCGCGCCGCGCCACATCTGGATGCCGTTCCAGCGCATCGGCGGGTCGGCGTCGAGCAGCAGCGGGCGCAGGGTGGAATGGATGCCGTCAGCGCCGATCAGCACATCGCCTGCGATCGTCTCGCGATTACCGGCGGCGTTGGTGAGCGTGACCCGCACGGCACCGTCCGCCTCGGTGGCGGCGGCGACGCGTGCGTCCGGGCGCAGCGCCCGCGCCCCCAGCCGCTCGCGCGCGGTGCGCCAGAGCATGTCCTGCAACCGGCCGCGATGGATGGAGAATTGCGGCACGTCGTGGCCGGCATGCAGGCCACGCGTCTCGGTCCAGATCACCTGGCCGCGATGGTTGAGGTAGGAGAGCGCGCGGGTGCGCAGGCCGATTTCGTCGAGCGCGGGCAGCAGGCCGAGGGAGGCGAGTTCGCGGACGGCGTGCGGCAGGATGTTGATGCCGACGCCGAGCGGACGGATTTCCGGTGCGGCCTCCAGCACGAGGCACTCTATGCCGCTTCGGTGCAGCATGAGGGCGAGGGTGAGTCCGCCGATGCCGCCGCCGGCGATGAGCACGCGCATGGCGGGTTCAGCCCGGCGGCAGGAAATGGACCTCGTGCTCGGCCGCGATGCGGACGACCTCCGCAGGGTCGGCGAGGTTGTGGATACGCTCGAACAGGGCGCGCAGCGAGCGACTGGGGGCGACCCAGAACAGGCATTTCACGTCGGCATCCGAGTGGTTGAAGATGCCGTGCGGCTTGCCCATCGGCATGCGGACCAGGTCGCCGGGACCGGCCGAGAGATCCTGCCCGTCGAGCCAGAGATCGAATTTTCCCTCCAGCATGTAGATGAATTCGTCCTGCGTCGGGTGGACATGCGGGGGGACGAAGGTGCCGGGCGGGAAGACCGCGTGCCAGGCCATCGAATGGTCCGACTCCTGCTTCAGCGTGTAGGTCTGGCCGAGGACGTTCCAGACAACGCCGTCGATCCCCTCGTCGGTCCTGGTGATTCCGGGCGGCATGTCGTTCATGGTCGGTCTCCCCTGTTTCGCATGGTTAAATCAGGCGGCGGCGGTGTGGGCAAGACGGCGCTGATCAAGGTGCTGACCGGGGCGTCCAGCCGAGTTCGGGGCGGCGCCAGAGCATTTTCCGATCCCGGTGGCGCGATATGTAATGCTCTGTATTCGCGACGCGCCAGTGGACCTCTGCAATTTCTTGGGCCGCCGAGCGCATTCGCTGAAATTCGAGGCGGTGTACGAGGGAAAGTCGCTCGGCGAGCCGGCCACGGCACCCGCCATCAGCGAGGTGCAGGAAAGGCTGGACTTCGTCCGCTCGATCAAGCGCTCAGGGCGCGCGGCGATCTATATCGAGCATAATCCCGCGCCGGCCACCAGCGCCGGGTCGAGGCCGACGAGGTCGCGGTAGCGCGCCGGATCGGTCGCGCCCTCGGTGTTGAAGACCAGGATCCGCGCTTCCGCGCCGCAGCCGAGCGCCTGCCGTGCCCCGGCATCGCCGGTGACGCGGAGCAGTCCGGCGAGGCCAGCGCCGCCGCTTTCGCCGGCCACCACCGCCACATCGCCGGAGTCGGGCCGGGCGAGGCGGTTCATCGCTGCAACGGCATCGTCCTCGCTCACCGTCATGAAGGCGTCGGCGGCGCGGGCGAGGATTCGCCAGGCGACGAGCGAGGTTTCGTAGCATTCGAGCATGGCCATCACCGTCGGCGCGCCGGCCTCGATGCGGATGGTTCTGCCGGCGCGCGCCGCCGCCAGCACGCAGGCTGCGCGGTCGGGCTCGACGACGATGAGGGTCGGCCGAAGCGCGCCGAAGCGTTCGGCGAGATGGCCGGCGACCGCGGCGGCGAGGCCGCCGACGCCGGCCTGGATGAAGACATGGGTGGGCGGCGCCGGCATGGCGGCGAGCGCCTCGTCCACCATCGCGACATAGCCCTGCATGACGAGGCCCGGAATCCGTTCGTAGCCCGGCCACGACGTGTCGGAGACGAGGGTCCAGCCACGGGCGGCGGACAGGCGGGCGGCCTCCGCCACCGAATCATCATAGGTGCCATCGACATGGATGATCTCGGCGCCGAGGTCCGCGATCGCCGCCACCCGCGCCGGGCTGACGCCTGCATGCACGAGGATCGCGCAGCGGCTGCCCAGCATCGCCGCGCCCTGCGCCACCGAGCGGCCGTGATTGCCGTCGGTCGCGCAGGCGAAGGTCATGGTGGCGGCGATGCGGCGGACCTCCGGCGTGGTCATGTCGGCGTAGCCGACGGGGCGGCCGAGGCGGCGCGCGGCTTCCTCCAGCACCAGGCGGACCACGGCATAGGCGCCGCCGAGCGCCTTGAAACTGCCAAGGCCGAAGCGGGGCGATTCGTCCTTGAGGTGGAGGGCAGCGACGCCGAGCCGGGCTGCGAGGCAAGGCAGGGCGATGAGCGGCGTCGGGCGGTGATCGGGGCGGTGGGCGAGGTAGCGGGCGAGTTCGTCGGCCGCATCCGCGCCGAGCAGCGCCGCATCGGCGGCGTCGAGCGGCGCGCGATGGGCGGGATCGGGATTCAGGATCAGCATGTTTGTGCTCCCGCCGGAATCAAGGGGTCGGCCAAGTGGTCGCCCCCGTTATGCCGGGGACGGGGCGGCGCGCCAATCCGCCGCGCTCCGGACGGCGGGGCGCCTTACGGCACGGCGAGCGGCTCGGGCTTTTGCGCTTCCTGTGCGGCGGCGCGGCGGCGGAAGGGGAAGAACCGCTCGCGGCGGGTTTCGGCGAGCATGACGCGCTGGTGGACGCGCAGCAGGTCGGCGCGGGAGACGATGCCGAGGAGGCGTCCATCCGTGTCGACCACGGGAATGCGCGGGGCGTTCCGGGTGAGCATGCGCACCGCGATGGTGTCGGCCATCTCGTCGGGCGCGGCGGTGGCCAGCTCGCGTCCGGCGATCATCGCGCGCAACGGCAGGTCGCGCCGCACCTCGTCGCCGATCCAGTCGAGGATGTCGGCGCGGGAGACGAGGCCGAGCACCAGGCCGTCCGGCCCGGTCACCGGAAAGGCGCGGTGTGCTGCCGCGTGCGAGAGGAACCGCTCGATCGCCGCCCCCACCGGCAGATCCGCGGCCAGCGTGTCCACCTTGGTCGCCATGATGTCGCGGATGCGGGTCACGGCGAGCGGATCGATGCTGTATTCGCGGGTGAGGTGATGGCCCCTTCGGGCGATCTTCTCGGTCAGGATCGAGCGTTTCATCAGCAGGACGGTCACCGCCATGCTGGCCATGCTGGCGGCGAGCACCGGCAGGAGGATGAGGTGATTGCCGGTGAGTTCGACGGCGAACAGCGTCGAGGTCATCGGGGCGCGCATGGTGCCGCCCATCATCGCCGCCATGCCGAGCACCGCCCAGAAGCCGGGGGCGGCGTGCGGCATCACGGGGGCCATAACCGCGCCGAGCGCGCCGCCGATGATCAGCAGCGGGGCCAGCACGCCGCCCGACGTGCCCGAGCCCAGCGCCACCGACCAGATCACGCCCTTGACCAGGACGAGGCGGATCGCGGCACCCCCGGCCAGCGTGCCGGCGAGCAGGCGCGCGATGTCGGGATAGCCGACGCCGAGGGAAGCGGGGTCGACCACGCCGCCGATGCCGACGACGAGGCCGCCGAGCACCGGCCACCACATCCAGTGGATCGGGAGTGTCTCGAACCCGTCCTCGGCAGCATAGACGAGCACGGTGAGCAGGGCGGAGCCGAACCCGGCGGCAAGCCCGACGCCGAGCCAGCCCAGGGCGTGCAGCGGATCGACGATCACGCCGCCGGCATAGGGAAACAGCGGTGCCGGAGCCATGCAGAAGCGGCGGAGGATCGCGGCGGTGATGCAGGCGGCGCCGACGGGAATGATGCTGCGAGGCTTCAGCTCGAACAGCAGAAGTTCGACCGCGAGCAGAAGGGCGGCGACCGGGGTGCCGAACACCGCCGTCATGCCCGCGCAGGCGCCGGCGACGAGCAGGGTCTTGCGTTCGGCATCCGTGAGGGTGAAGCACTGCGCCATCAGCGAGGCGGCGGCGCCGCCGGTCATGATGATCGGCCCCTCGGCGCCAAATGGGCCGCCGGTGCCGATCGAGATCGCTGACGAGATCGGCTTGAGGATCGCTACCCGCAGGTCGAGCCGGGCGCCGCCGAGCAGGATCGCCTCGATCGCCTCGGGGATGCCATGACCGCGGATTTTCTCCGATCCGTAGCGGGCCATCAGGCCGATCAGCACAGCACCGCCGGCAGGAACAAGGATCGTCCAGAGCGCGGGATGTCCGCCCGGCGCAGCGCCGCCTGCCGCGAGCATCCGGGTCGACCATACCCCGTAGTAAACGAGATTATTGATCAGCCCGATCATGCGCAGCAGGATCCAGCCGGCGATGACGCCGAACAGGCCGGCACAGGCACCGAACCCGATCAGCCGGAAGATCCCGCGATCGGTCGTGTAGTCGCCAAGGCGGGCGGGAGACGGAAGGTGGGGCGATGACGACATTGATCGCGGACTCCGGGGCAGGGAAGAGCTGGCCATATATCGTAACACGATATACAACGACAACCCGCCGGGAAGAGGAGACAGCATGGCTGATGCGTGTTTGACCGACGAGGACTACGAGATGCTGGCATCGTTCCGCTTCGCCCTGCGGAAGTTCCTCGCCTTCAGCGAGGCCGCCGCCCGGCGCGACGGGCTGACGCCGCGCCAGCACCAGGCGCTGCTCGGCATCCGCGCCATGCAGGGCCGGGGGAGCGCCAGCGTGTCCGACCTCGCGGCGTTCCTGATCCTGCAGCACAACAGCACGGTGGAACTGGTCGACCGGCTGGTGGCCGCCGGCTTCGTGGCGCGGACGACCGATCCGGAGGATGGGAGGCGGGTGCGGCTGGCGCTGACCGAAAGCGGGGAGGCGAGGCTCGCCGCGCTGTCGCAGACGCATCTGGACGAGCTGGAGCAGATCGGTCCCGAGTTACGGCACCTGCTGACGCGCATCCAGCGGTATCGGCGCCTGATCCGCGGTTCCGTGCGCAACGGCATGGTGGAGGGAAAACCCCTGACCTGAAATCGTCTCCTGCTCGTCGGCGCTACCCTTGCCCCGGTCTGGGGGCGTTGCTCGCCGGAAAGACGAGGGTGACGGCGAGGCCTGGGCGGTTCGCGCCCTGGGTGGCATCGTCAAGCGTGAAGACGGCATCGTGCAGTTCGGCGATGGCGGCGGAGAGCGGCAGGCCGAGGCCGTAACCGGGCCGATGGCGCGCCGGGTCGAGCCGGCCGAAGCGGCGCAGCGCGGCACCACGGTGGTCCGGCGCAATGCCAGGGCCGTCATCGGTCAGGCGAACCGTCACGCGCGTCGCTTCAGCGCGGGCGACGAGGCCGATGCGCGCCGGGCCGCCCGCATGGGTCATCGCGTTCTCGATCAGGTTGGCGAACATCTGGTTGAGCAGCTGGGCATCGCCGCGGATGGCGAGGCGAGGCGTGACCTGCGCGATGAGACGGTGGCCCGCCTCCTCCGCCACGGTCTCGTAGGTCTCGACCAGGCGGTCCAGCAGGTCGGTCAGGTCGATGTTGGAAAAGGAGGCACGGCGGGCACCGGTTTCGATCTGGGCGAGGCGGAGGACGGCGCCGCAGAGCGCCAGCGCGCCGTCGACCTGCGCGATCGCCTCGGCGATGGCTGTCCCGGTCGCCGCCGGCTCGGGGTCGCGCAGCGCGAGTTCGAGGGTTTCGCGCAACCGGGCGAGTGGCGAGCGGAGATCATGGGCGATCTCGTTGCCGACGGCTGCGAGATTTTCCATCAGATGCTGCATGCGGTCGAGCATCGCGTTCACGGTTTCGGCCAGGCGGTCGAACTCGTCGCCGCTGCCGGCGAGCGGGATGCGGCGGGAGAGGTCGCCGGCCATGATCTCGCGGCTGGCGAGGCTGACCGCGTTCACCCGCGCGAGGGCCTTGCGGCCGAAACCGATTCCGGCGGCGAGGCCAAGGCTGAGGGTGAGGCCGAAGCCGATCAGGAAGCTGCGGCGGATCAGGTCGTTCAGCCGGCGGATCATCGTGCCGTCGACGCCGACGAGCAGCGACGCGCCGTCGCGCAGGCGGACCACGAGGACGCGCAGTTCCATCACCCCTTGGGCGAAGGCGCCGCCGGCCGGCGTGTCCAGCGTGTGCCAGCCGGGCGCGGGCAGCGGGAGGCGCAGATTGCCCGCGAGGGCGGCGCCGTTCGGCCCGGAAAGCGCGTAGAAGATGCGGAACGGCTTCTCCGCGAGGGCCGCGTTGATGGCGCCGGCGGCCTCCGCGGCAGGCGTTGCCGTCCCCTGCGGCAGGATCTCGCCGATCTCGTTGGTGATCGAAGCATCGAGCGTCTGTCGCAGGGAGCCAAGGGTTCCATAATAGATGACGACGAAGACGATGACGGCGCCCATCGCCGCCACGGCGGCGCCGAGCGCGGCGAGACGCACGCCGGAGGTGCGCAGGATCGCGGGGTGACCGGGTGCCGGCCAGAGCCGGGTCATGCGGGATCGCCGATGCGGTATCCGGCGCCGCGCACGGTGTGCAGCAGCTCGCGCCCGGCGCCCGCCCCGAGCTTGGCGCGCAGCCGGGAGACATGCGACTCCACCACGCTGGTGCGCGGGTCGAAATGGAAGTTCCAGACATCCTCGAGCAGCATCGTCCGCGTCACCACGCGGCCGGCATGGCGCATCATGTATTCCAGCACCTCGTATTCGCGGGGCTTCAGGTCGATGCGCCGGCCGGCGCGGCTGACGGCGCGGGTGAGTCGGTCGAGTTCGAGATCCTCGACCCGGAGCACCGGCCCGGAGGGGCGCATCTCGCCGCGCCGGGCCAGGGCGGCGACGCGGGCGGCGAGTTCGGCGGCGGCGAAGGGCTTGACGAGATAGTCGTCGCCGCCGGCGCGCAGGCCCTCCACCCGGTCGTCGATGCCGCCGAGGGCGGTGAGGAACAGCGCCGGCATGCTCAGGCCAGCACCACGCAGGGTACGGACCAGAGCCAGACCATCGAGGCCCGGCAACATGCGATCGACGATCAGCAGATCCCAGGCCCTGCCCTCGTGGCCGGCGGCGGCGCGCAGCAGGCCTTCCCTGCCATCGCCGGCAACAGCGACGAGATGCCCCTCGGCGCCAAGCGCGGCGCGCACGAGATTCGCTGTCAGGTCGTCGTCCTCGACCAGCAGAATGGCCAGGCTGGGTTGCGTCATCGCATCGGTCCGGTCATGCACGGAGCGGAGGATCATGGTACCGGCGCGCCGGTCAAGCCGCGACGGGAAACATTACCGAATCACAAACTGCATGTAAGCTGCGGGGCAGCTGCGCTCCGGCATCCAACCACGCGTGATCGGTTCTCCCCTCGCTTCTCTCCGCCGCTTCGCCGGCCTTGCCGCGCTGCTCGGCCTGTCCGCCTGCGCCAGTTTTCACCCTGAGCCGCTCGCGCTGCACCCATCCCCCGCCGGGTCGCTTGCGGCACTCGACCGCGCGCTGCCGGGCGGCGGGACGATTGCGGCGCGCGGTGCCCTGACGCCCGAGGACTATGCCGCACTCGCCGTGCTGAACGATCCGGCGCTGGCCGCCGGGCGGGCGGGGGTGCGGCTCGCTGCCGCCCGGCAATTTGCCGCCGGGCTGCTGCCCGATCCGCAGGTGAGCGGCGGGTTCGCCGCCCTGCTCGGCGGGCCGGCGGTCGCGCCGTCGATCTCCGGCGGCATCACCCAGGACATCGCGGCGCTGGTGACACGCGGCCCGCGCCTTTCCGCCGCCCGGGCGCGGACCGCCGCGGCGGCGGCGCGGTTCGAATGGCAGGAATGGCAAGTAGCGGCGAAGGTGGAGATTCTGGCGATCGGCCTCTGGGACGAGCGGCGACGGCTGGCCGCGCTGGACCGGGCGCGCAGCGCGCTGGTCGGGCTCGACCGCGCATCGCGCGCCGTGATCCGGCAGGGAAATCTTGCGATTGGCGCGGGGGCGACGGCGGCGGCGAGTCTCGCCGGGATCGACACAGCGCGGGATGCGATCGCGCAGCAGGAGCAGGCCGATCACGCGGCCCTTGCCGCGCTGCTCGGCCTCGCACCCGGCGCCGACCTGCCGGTCGCGGCACCGGACATCGCCCCGCTGCCGGCCCGGCGTGTGGCGGCGCTGGTCGGCAATCTCGCCCGGCGGCGGCCCGACCTGATCGCCCTGCGCTATGGCTATCGAGCGACGAATGCCGATCTGCGCGCTGCGATCCGCGCGCAGTTTCCGCTGCTCTCGCTCGCGGTGAATGGCGGGACCGACACGACGCGGGTGGCCAGTCTGGGGCCGACGATCACGCTCGACCTGCCGCTGTTCGATGGCCAGCATGGCGCGATCGCGGTTGCGCGGGCCTTGCGCCGGCAACTCAAAGCCGCCTTCCGCGCCGCACTCGACCAGGCGGCAGGACAGGCGGAAGCGGCGCAACAGGCGCTGACGTTGCTTGGCACGGAATACCGCCAGGCGGCGCGGCGCGCGGCAATCGCCCGGCGCGATGCGGCTGCGGCGCGGCTCGCCTATGCGGCGGGGCTGGTCGATGCCCGCGCCGAGGCCGACCTGATCGACGCTGCGGCGAACCGGCAGGCCGAGGCGATCGACCTCCAGGGCCGGATCGCGGCCGGGCGCGTATCGCTGCGCACGCTGCTCGGCGCCGGCCTGCCGATGATTCGCCCCCTCTCTGGCCCCGCCAAGGACTGATGTCATGACACGATTTTTCTGCTCCGGTGTGCGGCGTCTTACCTTGGTGCTGGTGGCCGTTGCCGGGTTCGCGGGCAATGCCGCGCTGGCGGACGAGCCGAGCGTGCTGGTCACTACCGTTCCGGTAACAAGGGGCGCGCTGAAACACACGATCACAGCCTATGGCCACATCGCGCCAGGGGCGGGTGCGGCGCGGACGCTCACGACCTTTTACGAAGCGGTTGTGACGGCGATCGACGCGCGGCCGGGCATGGCTGTCCGCAAGGGGCAGGTGATCGCCCGGATCGCCGCCGCGGCGGCGACGCGCGCCGCCTATGCACAGGCCGTCGCGGCGCGGGATGGGGCGCTGCGGATACTCGCCCACACGCGGGCGCTGCTGGCGCAGCATCTCGCCACCCGGATCCAGCTGGCGCAGGCGGAACAGGCGGCGCAGGCGGCGCGTGCGACGCTCGATGCGTTGAAGCGCGAGGGTGCGGATCGGGCCACGGCTGCGGTCGAGGCGCCGTTTGCCGGCATCGTGACCGCGATTTCAACCGCACCCGGCGCCGCGCTGCAGCCGGGGACGGCGATCGCGACGGTGGTGCGGCGGGCGGCGCTGGTCGCGGTCGTCGGCGTCGATCCGGCGGCGGCCCGGCGCCTCGCCGCGGGGCAGCCGGCATCGGTGAGTGTGTTTGGCGGTGCTGTATTGCGCGGGCGGATCGATCTGGTGTCAGGCGAGGTCGATCCGCGGACGGGGCTGGTCGATGCGACGGTCGGGCTCGGCGCCGCGCAGGCGCTGATCGGCGGCATGGTCCGCGCGCGTATCGACACCGGCACGGTGCGTGGCGTGATCGTGCCGCGTGATGCGGCGCTGCCCGCGGAGGGGCGCGAGGTGATCTGGCAGATACGGGACGGTCACGCGGTGCGGGTGATCGTTCACGTGCTGGCGAGCGCGCATGGCGAGAGCATCGTCGCCGGCCCGGTCGACCCGTCTCTGCCGGTCGTGGTCGCGGGGAATGCCCAGCTGCAACCCGGAATTGCCGTGCGCGTGCAGGCGGAGCCGGGATACTGATGCCGGACTTCGCCGCGTTCCTCGCCCGCCAGCAGAAGGCGGTCCTGTTCCTGATGGCGTGCCTCGCGCTGGCCGGGGCGGTCAGCGCGGTATCCCTGCCAGTGGGGCTGTTCCCGCGCACCTCGTTCCCGCGGGTGCGGATCAACATCGATTCAGGGGCGCGGCCGGCGCATCAGATGATGCTGCAGGTGACCCAGCCGGTCGAGCAGGCGTTGCGGGCGCTGCCCGGCGTGCGCGGTGTGCGCTCGACCACCTCGCGCGGATCGATGCAGGCTTTCATCGATTTCGACTGGGGAACCAACATGCGGGCGGCAACGCTCGAGGTCGACGCCGCGCTGGCGCAGCAATTGCCCGACCTGCCCAAGGGCACGCGCTACGTGGTGCGGCGGATGGACCCGACCGTGTTTCCCATCATCGCCTATGCGCTGATCTCGCACAGCATTTCGGAGGCGGATCTCAGGACGATCGCGCAATATCACATCGTCCCGGTACTCGAGCGGATTCCCGGTGTGGCCAAGATCGGCGTGCAGGGGGGCGACACGCCGGAGGTGCATGTCGTCGTCGATCCGGCGAAGCTCGCCGCGATGCATGTGACGCTGACGAGTGTCGAGCAGGCGGTATCGCGGTCGAACGTGCTCGCCTCGGTCGGCCGGCTCGCCGATCATGACAGTCTTTATCTGGTGGTGCAGCAGAACACGCTGCGAACCATGGCGCAGGTGCGGCGGATCGTGGTCGGCGGCGGGCCGGACGGGGTGGTGCGGCTCGGGCAGGTGGCACGGGTCGAGATGGGCCGGGTGCCGCGTTATTACCGGGTGAGCGAGAACAATCACCGCGCGGTGACGTTGCAGGTCTTCCAGCAGCCCAGCGGCAACGCCGTTCAGGTGGATGCAGCGGTGCGCCGCGCGCTCGCGGCCTATGAGACCCGGCTGCCGGCGGGCGTGCGGCTGGTGAAATGGTACGACCAGAGCACGCTGGTGACCGCTGCCGCCGGCTCGGTCCGCGATGCGATCGCGATCGGCGTGGTGCTGGCAGGGCTGGTGCTGATCGGCTTCCTGCGGAGCTGGCGTGTCACGCTGATCGCGCTGCTGGTGCTGCCGGCCTCGATGGCGACCGCGGTGCTGATCCTCACGCTGTTGGGGATGAGTTTCAACATCATGACGCTGGGTGGCCTTGCCGCGGCGGTGGGGCTGGTGATCGACGATGCGATCGTGATGATCGAGCATGTCGCGCGGCGGGCCGGGCGCGCGGGCGGGATCGCGGCGCGCGGCGCGGTGCTGGCGGCGGCGCAGGAATTCCTGGCACCGCTTGCCGGCTCGTCGCTGGCGACGCTGATCGTGTTCGTCCCGCTTGCCTTCCTCTCCGGCGTGACCGGCGCCTTCTTCAAGGCGCTATCGATCACCATGGCCTCCACGCTGATCGCCTCCTGGCTGTTCTCGGCCTTCGCGGTGCCGGTGCTGGCGCGCTGGCTGATCGATTTCGACAAATGGCACGACCCGGTCGCGGGCGGCGGCGCGCGTGAGTCGGTGCTGGCGCGGACGCATGGGTGGGTGCTCGACCTTGTGGTGAGGCGGCCAGCCTGGCTGCTGGTGGCGCTGGTGCCCTTCGTGCTGGCTGGCGCCTATGCCTATTCGGCGGTGCCGACCGGCTTCATGCCGCGGATGGACGAGGGCGGGTTCGTGATCAACTACCAGGCGCGTCCCGGCACCTCGCTGGACGAGGGGGCGCGCGAGATCCGCCAGGTGGGGGATATTCTCCGCGCCGATCCGGCGGTGGCGACATGGTCGACCCGGCTCGGCGCCGGGCTCGGCGGCGACCTCAACGAGCCGTATCAGGGCGACATTTTCGTCCAGCTTCGCCCGCTCGGGCAGCGACCGCCGATCTGGACGGTGATGGACCGGCTGCGCCAGCGGATCACCGACCGTGTGCCGGGCATCGATTTCGACGAATCGCAGCTGATGTCGGACCTGCTTGGCGATCTTGTCAGCCAGCCGGAGCCGATCGAGATCGAGCTGCATGGCGACCCGGCGCGGCTGGATGAAACGGCGAAGCGGGTGGCAGCGGCGATCGGCCGGATTCCGGGCGTGGTGGGCGTGCAGGACGGCGTGGTGATCGCCGGGGACTCGATCGACATCCATGTCGATCCTGCGAAGGCGGCGATGTTTGGCTTCGATCCCGCCGCCGTGGAGCGGCTGGTGGCGACGGCGCTGCGCGGCAGCGTGGTCACCGCGCTGCCGGGCCAGGATCGGTTTACCGGCGTGCGGCTGGAACTGCCGCGCGATGCCTTCGCGCAGACCGACGATCTGCTGCGCCTGCCGCTCGCCGCACCCTCCGGCGCGCTGGTGCCGCTCGGGGCGATCGCGACGCTGAAGACGGTGTCGGGCCGGCCGGAGATCGCCCGCGACAATCTGCGTCAGATCGTCGCGGTAACGGGGCGGATCAGCGGCGGCGGCATTTCCGCGGCGATTGCTTCGGTGCGCCGCGTGCTGGCGCAGCCTGGACTGCTGCCGGCGGGCATGAGCTACCGGCTTGGCGGGCTCTACCGCCAGCAACAGAAGGCATTCATCGGCCTTGCCCGCGTGTTCGTCGCCGCCGTGCTGGCCGAGTTCGTGCTGCTGCTGTTCCTCTATCGCAGCTTCGTCATCGCCGGGGCGATCGTCGCCACCGCGCTGCTCTCGAGCCTTGCGGTGTTCATCGGGCTCGATCTCTCGGGTGTGGCGCTCAACATCACCGCGCTGATGGGGATGACGATGATCGTCGGGCTCGCGACCGAAATGGCGATTTTCTACATCTCGGAATACCAGAGCCTTGCCGCGCATCAGGCTCCCCGCGAGGCGCTGGTTGCGGCAAGCCGGAACCGGCTGCGCCCGATCGCGATGACCACGCTTGCCGCGATCCTGACGCTGCTGCCGCTCGCACTCGGCATCGGCGAGGGCAGCGGCATGCAGCAGCCGCTCGCCATCGCGGTGATCTCGGGATTCGCGGTTGCGTTTCCGCTGGTGCTGTTCGCCCTGCCGGCGCTGCTGTGCCTCGTCAGAACATCATCGGATCAGATGGACTCATCTGATCGGATAAAGATGCTCTGATGACCAACAGGATAGAGCACGACATCCGATCGAGAAGGATCGGAAGGCGCTCTACCCCGGCCGATGACGGGTAACCGGCCAGGAAATCACATGCCCGTCCGGCACCAGATCGGTGAGTGACGCCGCGGCCGCGCGGGCAACGTCCGGCGGGCAGAAGAATTCGATCATCAGCGGCAGGTCGACATCAAAATGCATCAGGTCGGCGGCATGGATGATCCGCTGCCCGTTCATTCCGGCAATGCCGCGGAACACGGAAACCCCGTCGAGCGCAAAATCATCGCGCAGCCGCTCCAGGATCGTCTGCATCAGATGGCGCCGCCGTCCGTGATCGGATTCGTCGAGGGCGATGCGCACCAGTGTGGCCTGTTCTTCCATCTCAGACATTCCTTGCCAGATAGACGCCGAGAAAGGCGCCGATGAACCCGAGCACGACCGACAGCAGCACATAGAGCCCCGCTTTCGCGATCTCGCCGCTCTCGACCAGCATGAGGGATTCGAGCTCGAAGGTCGAGAAGGTGGTGTATCCGCCGAGAAACCCGGTGAGGATGCCGGTGCGCAACGCCGGATCGATGGCGACGCGCTCGGCCGTCAGCACGAAAAGGAACCCGATCGCAAACGAACCGAGCACGTTGATGCTGAGAACGGCGACGGGGAAGCCGCGGCCGAACAGGCCCTGCATGAAGATCGTCTGGCCGTAGCGCGCCCAGCAGCCGAGCGAGCCGAACACGGCGATGGACGCAAGCGTCTTGATCATGAACTGCCTTCCTGTCGTGGCGAAACACTTGAATTGCGGGGAGGGGGAACGGCGGCGGCGTGGGCCGCAAAATCCGTTCGGCAAGGTTGGGTCATGGGCGCGCTTGCTTCTCCGCGACTGACGGAACGAAACAGGAGTCATCAGCCCCGCGGGCGGTTTGCGGCGAACCCCATCACCGGCGCGGGTGGGCCGCGCGCGCCGTGTTTGCGATGCGAGGCCGGGCGCTGTCAATCCGTCTGCCGCCGCTTACTCGTAGCGCAGCGCCTCGATCGGATCGAGCCGCGATGCCTTGCGGGCGGGGTAGAAGCCGAACCCCACGCCAACGCCGGCGGCGAACAGGAAACCTCCCGCCACCGCCAGCGGGGAGAGTGGCGCGGGCCAGCCGGCGAACAGCGTGATGGCGCCCGAAAGCGTGGCGCCGAGCACGATGCCGGCAAGCCCGCCGGTCACGCTCAGGATCACCGATTCGGCGAGAAACTGCAGCAGAACATGCAGCCGCCGCGCCCCGATCGCCATTCTGAGCCCGATTTCGCGGGTCCGCTCGGTGACCGAGACGAGCAGGATGTTCATGATCCCGATGCCGCCGACCAGCAGCGAGATCGAGGCGACGATGGCGAGAAGCAGCGCCATGACCCGGCTCGATCCCTGCGCCGCTGCGGCGATCTGGCTCAGATTGCGCACCGAGAAATCCTTAAGCCCGTCCGGCTGGATCCGGTGGCGAAGGCTGAGCGTGTGGCCGATCTGTTCCATCGCCTCCGGCACGGCCTCCGGTGTCGTCGCCTGTGCGAAGAGCTGGTTCACATAGCCGGCGAGCCGGGGTTGCAGTGCGTAAGGGTTCGGCCAGGGCGGATAGGGCCAGTTCAGCGGCGTTTCCTCCCGGCTTGGTGCTGCGGCGCCGAGCACACGCTGCTCGGCGGTGCTGAAGGGCAGCATCACGACATCGTCCTGATCGGTGCCAAAAGGCGTCTGCCCCTTGGCGGCGAGCACGCCGACGATGCGGATCGGTGCGCCTTTCACCAGCATGGTGGCGCCGAGCGCCGTCTCTCCGCGGGCGAACAGCATCTGCCGCACCGTCTGCCCGATCAGCCCGACGAGTGCGCCGGCGGCCTCGTCATGCGAGGTGAGCGGCCGCCCTTCGGCGATCCGCCAGTTGGTCATCGCGGGATAGTCGGGACTGACGCCAAGGGTCGCCGTGGTCCAGTTCCGGCTGGCATGGCGCACCTGGGCGGCGGCGCGGATCAGGTAGCCGACCCGGCCCACCGCCGGATCCTCGCGCAGGATCGCCCGCGCGTCGTCCACCGTGATCGTCGAGGCGCTGCCGAACCCGGCATGGGCGCCGCCCGCCGTCGTCGCACCCGGCAGCACGACCAGCAGGTTGGTGCCGAGCCCCTCGATCTGCTTGCGGATCGCCTGGTTCGCCCCCTGGCCAACCGCGACCATGGCGATCAGCGCGGCGACACCGATGCACACGCCCAGCATTGTCAGCGCCGCCCGAAGCCGGTTGCGCGCCAGCGCCTGGAGTGCCGCCGCGACAATCATGCGGACGAAGCCGAGCGCGGCGCCACTGCCCGCACGGGCCGGGGCTGCGGCCGGCGCGGGTTCTGCTGCCGCCGGCAAGGGTGACGGTCCGGCCGGTGCGTCCTGCCGCTCGTCCGCCACGATCCGACCGTCGCGCATGGTCAGCACACGTCGCGCATAGCGCGCGATGTCCTGCTCATGGGTCACCACCAGGATCGTGACTCCCTGCTCGCTGTTCAGCGCCGCCAGCGTCGCCATGATTTCATGCGATGTCCTGGTATCGAGATTGCCGGTCGGCTCGTCGGCCAGCAGCAGCTGCGGCGCGTTGATCAGCGCCCGCGCGATCGCCACGCGCTGTTGTTGCCCGCCCGAAAGCTGGGCCGGCGTGTTGGCCTCCCGCCCGGCGAGGCCGAGGCGGCCGAGCGCCGTCCGCGCCCGCGCCCGCCGCGCAGCACCATCCACCGGCCCCGCCGCGGCGTAGACGAGCGGCAGCGCCACATTGTCGAGCGCGCTGGTGCGGGCGAGGAGGTTGAAGCTCTGGAACACGAAGCCGATCCGCGCGCTGCGGATCCCCGCAAGGGCCGGCTCGGCCAGCCCGGCGACATCGACGCCCTCGAAGCGGTATTCGCCGCAACTTGGACGGTCGAGACAGCCGAGAATGGCCATCAGCGTCGATTTCCCCGATCCGGACGACCCCATGATGGCGACGAATTCGCCGCGTTCGATCACAAGATCGACATCGCGCAGCGCGTGTACCGCGAACCCGCCGCTGCCATAGAGTCGGCCGATTCCGCGCAGCTGGATCACCGGTGCCGCCGTCATCCCACCGCCCTCAGAACCGCGGCACCCAGGGCGAGCCCGGGCGCTTCTGCCGCTCGCCGATGATCACCGCATCGCCCGCTCGCAGCCCGCCGCCGGCAATCTCGGTCTGGCTGTCGCCGGCAAGCCCGGTCTCCACCGGCACGGCAACCGGCCGGCCAGCCCGCAGCATCCAGACCCGCGCACCCGCCTCCGGTCCGCCGGCCGCGCCCGCGGGGAGGAAGCGCAGTGCCTGGCCCGGCACGAGCAGCACATTTTCACGCGATGCGGTGATGATCCTGACCGAGGCGGTCATGCCCGGCTTCAGTGCGAGGTCGCGGTTATCGATCGCCACCACGACATCGTAGGTCACGACGTTCTGCACCGTCTGCGGCGACTGGCGAACCTGCGTCACCCGCCCTTCGAACATCTTTCCCGGAAAGGCCAGCACGGTGAATTGCACCGTCTCGCCGGCCCGGATGCCGGCAATGTCGCCCTCGCTGACATTGGTATCCACCTGCATCCGCGTCAGGTCGGTGGCGATCAGGAAGAGAGTGGGGGTCTGGAACGAGGCTGCCACCGTCTGCCCGATCGTCACGTTGCGGGAAACGACGATGCCGTTCACCGGCGAGACGATGTCGGTATAGCCGAGATTGGCGCGGGCGGCGGCAAGCCTGGCCTCATCCTGCGCGATCACCGCCCGGTCCAGCGCGGTCTGCGCCACGCCCTGGCGCATCGCGGCCTCCGCGCTGTCGGCAGCATTGCGCGAGGCGTATTGACGCGGCGCCAGTGCGGCGAGCCGGCTTGCGTTGCGCCGCGCGTAGTCGAGCCCGGCGGCATCCTTGGAGAGTTGCGCCCGCGCCACCGCCACCGCCGCGATATCCTGGTCGACCACGGCCTGATAGGGGCGGGGATCGATCCGCGCGCAGACCTGCCCGAGCCGCACGATCGTGTTGTAGTCGCAGTCGATCGACTGGATGATCCCCGAAACCGCGGAGCCGACGATCACGCTGAGTACCGGGTTCACCGTTCCCGTCGCGGTCACGGCCTCGACGATGTTGCCACGGGTGATGGCGGCGGTGATGTAGGCAGGCACTTGCCGCCTCCGTTGTACTGCCTGCCAGCCGAACAACGCAGCTGCCGCGAGAGCCGCGACCGCCAGCAGAATTGTCGTGCGTTTCGCGCGTCGTCCCGAACGTCCCTTCGTCTCCGCGCGCGGCGTCCCGCTCATGCGTCGTCTCCTGCACGGCGTATTCGCTGGACCGGCCCGCCGGCAAACCGCTTCGCAGCTTGCGCATCGCTGGCCGCCCACCGCCATGACGCATATCAACCGTTTAAAAATGGGCCGATCGTGAATGTTACATTTCGGGGTCGTTTCAACGAAGTTTCCGTGAAACCAAAGGGCATGGCCGCACAGGCGCGTTGTAACCTTTCGTCCGGTCTGCTTACACGCCGAACCAATCAGACCCCCCGCACGCTCCCAGGCTTGCGGGCGAGATGGTCTGAAAAAACCCACTATCGGAAAGGGACTCATTGTGCGGTTTTATCAGCAGGCCCGGTCGCTCGACCGTGAGCCGACCCGGTCAGGCGGCCGTGTCGCGCAGCGTCGCCTCGTGGCGCTTCTTCTCTCTTCCAGCTGCCTCATTCCGGTGGCGGCACAAGCGCAGACGGTCAGCGCCGGCGAGGTGAGTGCTGCCGGCACCGGCTATGTCGCGGGAGCCACCATGGCGCCGAGCCAGAAGAAGGTCTTCAAGTCGGGCACCACGACCCGCGTGCTGAACCGCAAGATTCTCGACGCCGCCGGCCCCGTCGCGGGTGCCGCGCAGATGCTGTCCTACGCGCCGGGCGTGCAGGTCAGCGGCTACGGCAACACCGGGTCCACCAAATATACCGTCACCCTGAACGGCGTTTCCCAGGGGTGGGGCGGCTATGGCAGCATGCTGAGCGCGGACGGCCTGCTCGGTGTTACGCTCGATGGCGTTCCCGTCGTCGATCCGTCCACCAATCTCTGGCAGTCGAACATGATTCCGCAGAGCGGGATGATCCAGAGCGTCAGCACCACCTATGGTCCCGGCGAGGCTGCCAACCGCTGGTATAACAATTTCGGCGGCGCAATCGAGTTCACCCCGCTGCAGCCGACGGCGAAGCCGGGCGGCGACATCAACATGACCTATGGCAGCTACGGGCAGAAGAACATCGAGTTCGACCTGCGCACCGGCACCTATCACGGCTGGTCGACCATCCTTGCCGGCGGTGCCGGCGACGGCAACAGCTTCCGTACCGCGCCTGACGGGTTCAAGAGCCCGAGCGAGAACTATTCGATCTACCTCAAGACGGTGAAGACCTTCTCGGCTGGCAATGTCGCGTTCGGGGGTTACTTTGCCCGCAGCGCCGGCTACCGTACTCCGGTCATCCCGACCTCCGTGCAGCCCGGTGTCTACACCAACGGGACTTCCGGCACGCTCTACAGCCAGCAGAGCTCGGGCTTCTACAGCACTCCGAGCTTTACCAATTACGAGAAATTCGACACCGACGCGTTGTGGATGGTGTTCGGCCGCGAAAACATCAATCTCGACCGCAACACGACCCTGCACAACCTGACCTATTTCGAGAATTTCTCCCGCGTCCATTCCCGGCTCAACGACATTTACAGCGCCGGGCCGCAGCAGATGGAATACAACAACCCGCATACCGACGTGATCGGCGACAAGCTCTGGCTTACGGAGAAGCTGCCGTTCAACACCGTCGATGTCGGTGCCTACGTTATTCATGACGACTACAACACCAGGAACAATTTCTATAACACCGCGAACGGCGGCAACAAGGGTGTTGCGAATATAGGCGGTAAGGTCCGCTCCGGATATTTCAGCCAGACCGACGTGGCCTTCTTCCTGCAGGATGACATCCATCCCATCCAGCGCCTGCACATCACGCCCGGTATTCGCTTCGTCAGCTTCCAGACCTCTTATGGTGACTCGGCGCAGCAGGATTTCGGGCTCGCTCCCGGCGCAGTACAGAGCACCAAGTGCGTCCTGAACGGCACTTCGACCGCCGGCACTGTTACCGAGCAGGGCTCGGTCTGCGGTGCGCATGTCAGCCGCAACGGTGTCGAGCCGTCGCTGTCGGCGAATTTCCAGGTCCTGCCGTGGATGGCGGTCTATGGCACCGTCGCGGACGTATACCGTGCACCGCAGGTGGGCGGCGGTGGCGGCCTGTTCCAGAAGATCAACCCGGTCACGACCTACGCCCTGGAATACGGGCAGTATTTCGATGCCGGCCTAAAATTCCATGTGAACAACCGTCCGTTCCTGCATCACTTCCTCGCCGGCGTGGATTATTTCCATCTCCGCTATGCGAAGCAGTCGCTCAGCGTTCAGATCAACGGCAACGGGTATTTCGCAACGGGTTCGTCGGTCTATCAGGGCGTCAATCTGTTCGCGAACGACAACCCGATCTACAACCTGTTCGTCTTTGGCAACGCCTCTTTTGTCCAGGCGAAATACCAGAGCTACAACGCCAATCCCGGGCCCGGGAATACGCCGCAATATTTCAACGGCTATCACGTTCCCTACGTGCCTGACATGAACCTCAATATCGGCGCGTATTACAATTTTCCGATTGGCTCGATGGTTCTGACGCCGAAGATCTGGTACCAGTACACGGGCTCGCAGTATCTGTTCGACAATACCGGCGCGTCGAGCCCTGGCGGTAACCCCGGGCCGAGCAACCAGAAAATGGCTGGCTACGGCACACTCAACATGTCGGCCAAGCTGAATGTCCCGGTGAACCTGCCTTACGCCGGGCACAAGACCATGGACGTTTCGCTGACCGCCCTCAACATCACCGGCGACAAGTATAACGCCTTCGAATACATTTCGAGCGGCGGTTATTTTGGAACGTCGACCAGCGGATATCGTCTCGCTTATCCGGGCGCGCCGTTCACCATCTATGGCAGCGTCGGTTTCCACTTCTGAAACCTGCGATCCACTGCCGCATCCCGGTCCGCCTCCCCGCTGTCGGCTATGCCGCGGCGGGGCATCGGCCAGGGCGATCTTCCGGAACAAGTCCGGTCCTCAAGGGCAGGATCGCAGGTCTTGCCCTTTTGCCCACGTGGAGACGGCCCGGTCGGATGTGTTGATCCGGCCGGATGTCTTCCAACCAGACCATGAGTTTTCATGAACACTTTTCGCGGCGTCGGTGATGGCATGAACCCCTTGCCTGAAGATCGCTTCTCTTTTCCTCTCGCGCTCGTCGTGGCGCTGGCCCTTGAACTCGGGCTGGTTCTGTTCGTTGCCTATATGCCGCCGAGCCATGTCGCAGTCGCGCCGCATCCGCAGGTCACACGGATCAAGATGCTGGCGCCGCCGCCAAAGCCGAAGCCGCTGCCGCCACCGCCCAAGCCGGTTCCGCCGCCACCGAAGCCGCTGCCGCCGCCTCCCAAGCCGCAGACGCCACCGCCGCCGCCTTTGCCGAAGCCGCCCGTGCCGGTTCCCCCGCCTCGGCCGTTGCCGAAGCCGCGTCCCCGCCCGGTTCCGCATCACGTGGTTCATCAGAAGCCGAAGCCGCTGCCGCGTACGGTGCCCAAACCCGTCGCCCCGCCGCCTCCCAAGCCGCAGCCGGTGCCTGCTGCCGTTCAGGAAACTGCGCTCGAATCCTATGCCGGCGCGGTCCATGCTGCCGTCCAGGCCGATCTCAAAGTGCCGCGGATCGTGGAGATGATGCAGCTTTCCGGGGTCACCGAGCTCGCCTTGCGCATCGCCCCCGATGGGCATCTGCTCTCGGTCAGCGTGATACGCTCCTCAGGCGCTCCGCCGATCGATCGCGCTGCCCTTGCAGCCGTGCATTCGACTCACCTGCCGCCCTTTTCGTCGGATATGCCTCACCAGCCGATCACGGTGACGATCTTCATCCGGCTACGCAGTCGGTAGAGCATTATCCGATCAGATGGGATTCATCTGGTCGGATAAAGATGCTATAATTATCAATATGATAGAGCGCCGCATCCGATCCGAAAGGATCGGAAAGTGTTCTATGCAAGCTGAGATATCGCCCTCTTGTTTTGAAATATTCAGGATATCTTTAGCGCCCTTCGGATGTTCCAGAAGGCACATGATCAACGTATGCCGGTGAACTGTGATCGAACAATATTTCGTTACGAATAACGCTCAGTCATAGTTAATCGTTGGGATCTAGAGTCGGAACAGCACCGCAACAGGAGGCTGTTCCATGTCCATCCCCTCGATTATGGATCCGCGCTGGCGACGCGCGCTGACCGGGGACGAGCCGAAAGTCACGTCGCTGGCCACACGGCTGCTGATTTCCCGCCTGCGTGACGATGTCCGCCGCGATCCCTCCGCGATGAATGATGCCGTGAGCCAGCTCCATGGCTTCTTTTCCGCGAATGCCTTCGCCGCCCGCGACCTTTCCGCACTCTGATCCTCCTTTCGAAAGATATCCCATGCGCAACATGTTTCTCTCCACGCGGGAGGCGTCCGACCTCATTGCGTCCGGCGTCGTCCTGCTTGCCGCGGGTAGCGCCCAGGCGCTCGCCGCGCTGCCGCGGGGCAAATGGATCGGCGGCTCGACGCCCTATTTCATGACGGCTGAGGGTGGGCGGCTTGATCATGACAAGGTGTTCTGCACTGTTCTCGACAATGCGGTGGACGTGCGTTGCGCCGTCGCGGGCGAGAGCGAATTGCCGTCGCTGCTGTCCGACCGGTTCGGCAACGGATTTTCGTATCTCCTGATCCCGGCCTTCTCGGCTGTTCACCAGCGTTTCGCCGTTGACGCGCACGGCCTGCCCGGCCTGTACGACCAGCCGCTGATCGGTTGGGTCACGGGGATCGACCTTGGCGATCTCGGCAAGGTGAAGCCGGTCGTCGTCAATGGCATGACCGGCGAAACCCTTGAGGACAAGGCGGTGGTGATGCATGTCGCGCTGAAGCCGGACATCTTTGCCGAAGCTGACATCGTGAACCTTTTCACCCAGGGTGACGGCCCTGATCTTGTATTCCCGACGACCGGCTTCTCGGCCTCTACCTGCGTCGTGGATGGTGCCGAGCGTAATTTCGCCGAATGGCTGCGCGAGACCGGTGCCGGCACCGAGCTTCCGCTCGTCGCGAATTACAATGGCGCGATGATCAACGTTGCGTTCCAGGGTGTGCACGAGAACAAGGTTGATTTCTACGCCCCGGTTGTCGCTGGCCGTATTTATCGCCTGGCTGCTTCCGTCGGTGATTATCCGTCCGCCTATGGCACCTATTGCAATTCGCTTCATGATGCTGGCGGTGCTACTGCTCTGTCCTGCAACTGTATCCTGAACTACCTCTATGCCTCGCTTGAAGGCCGCACGACTGGCAGCTTCACCGGTCCGGTGACCTTTGGCGAAATCGCCTACATCCTGCTCAACCAGACGCTCGTGCGGCTGGATCTGCTGAGCGGAAATCTTGCTGCGGCGGCTGACTGAGCGGTTGCCGCGGTACTTGCGCGCTCCCCCCATGCCGGTCGCCTGAGGGCAGACCCGGCAAGGGGCTTTGGCGGCACAGCTCGACCCGGCCTGTCGCACTTTCTCCCTATTGGCCGTGCTGATTGATCTCCCCACCGTACTCCAGATTGCGCAAGCAGCCTCGGCCGTCTGGTCCGACCGCGGTCGCGTTCGGTGTCATCCCGATCCATGGATCGTGACAAGCTTCTGAAATTTCGGGGAAATTTCGGTGAAATCGTTTCGAAAAGCGATCTTACGTGTTGTTCATGTTCGCTCGATCTGGCCTTGCCTGGGGGCAGGCAACGACTCCCGCGCGGTCCTTTCGGTGTGCGTGTCGGGTCGGCGCTCGCACCAGAAAAGGGATGTGAATGATGCGGAGATATATTGGTTCCAGGGGCATCGAGCAGGCCGCGTGTCGTCGGCTGACGATGCTGCTCCTGTCGACGAGCTGCCTGTTCCCCATTACGGCCGGCGCGCAGACGGTGAGCGCCGGCGAGGTGAGCGCCAGCGGCACGGCGGGGCTCGTCGCGGGCGCCACCCAAGCGCCCAGCCAGAAAAAGATTTTCAAGTCCGGCACGACGCAGCGCGTCCTGAACCGCAAGATCCTCGATGCGGCCGGCCCGGTGGGTGGCGCCGCGCAGATGCTGTCCTACGCACCTGGCGTGCAGGTCTCCGGCTACGGCAATACCGGTGCTGACAAATACACGATCACCCTGAACGGTGTGCAGCAGGGCTGGGGCGGCTTTGGCGGCTTCACCGGTGATGGCGCGGTGATGATCACCATGGATGGCGTGCCGATGGTCGATCCCTCGACCGATCTGTGGCAGTCGAACTTCATTCCGCAGAACGGCCTGATTGCCAGCGCAACCACCACCTATGGCCCGGGAAATCCGGCCGATCGCTGGTATGCCAATGTTGCCGGCAATGTCGAGTTCACCCCGGTCCAGCCGACTGCGAAGCCGGGTGGCGACATCACGGCGACCTATGGAAATTACGGACAGAAGAACATCGAGTTCAACCTGCGTACGGGCAGCTATCACGGCTGGTCCACGGTTCTTGCCGGCGGCATGGGCAACGGTAACAGCTTCCGCAAGGCGCCCGACGGATTTCAGAACCCCTACAACGACTACGCAATCTATCTGAAGACCATCAAGAGCTTCTCTGCCGGCTCCTTTGAGTTCGGCGGGTATTTCGCCCGCAGCGTCGCCTATCGCGCGCCGATCATCCCGACCTCGCCCTATCCCGGCATCTATATCACCGGCAGTACCGGCACTGTTCCCTACAGCCAGAAAACGTCGGGGTATTATAGCACTCCACCCTTCAACGTTTACGAAAAACAGGATGAGAACCGGTTCTGGATGGTCTATGCGCGGGAAAACATCCGCCTCGACTCGTCCACTACGCTGCACAACCTGACCTATTACCAGAACTACAAGCGCACCCATTCTCGCTTGCACGACCTGTTCTATTCCTTCGGCCAGAACGAGGCGATGGAATACAACGATCCGCACACCAACGCGATCGGCGACAAGATCTGGCTCACCACCCGCCTGCCGCTGAACAAGGTTACGCTCGGCGCCTACTACATCCACGACCTCTACAACACCCGGAACAATTTTTACTCGACCGCCTATGGTACCAACACCACGGTCGCCGGGCCGTTCTTTCGCTCGGGCAATTTCAGCCAGGACGATTTCGCCCTCTTCGCGCAGGACGACATCCATCCGATCCGCATGTTGCATATCGTTCCCGGAATCCGGTTCGTTAGCTTCCAGACTGCCTATAGCGATACCGCGCTACAGGATTTCACCATCCTGCCCAACCAGGGTTACTATGCGAAATGCGCCCTTTCCGGTGGACATTTGCAGATCGGCAACGGCAACAGCTTTGACTCCGGCTCCATCTGCGGCTCCCATGCCAGCCGCAATGGCGTCGAACCCTCGATCTCGGTGAATGCCCAATTGCTGCCCTGGCTGACCGCCTACGGCTCCTATAGCGAGGCCTATCGCACGCCCGCGGTTGGCGGCGCGTTCGGCCTGTTCGCGAAGATAAATCCCTCCGCCTATGGGCTGGAGCTTGGTCAGTATTACGATGCCGGCCTGAAGTTCAATATCGAGAATAGCGGCCTGCTGCACCACTTCCTTGCCGGCATCGACTATTTCCATATCCGCTATGCCAAGCAATCGCTGAGCTACGCGATCGGCGGTGGCCAGTCGGTTTTCGCCACCGGCACCTCGATCTATGATGGTGCAAATCTCTTCGTCGATGACAATCCGCTCTATAATCTCTTCGTGTTCGGCAACCTGTCGCTGATCAATGCGAAATACCAGAGCTATGTCACCGGTGGCACGTCCTATAATGGCAGCCATGTGCCTTACGTCCCGGCGGTAAACTTCAATGTTGGCGCCTATTACGACATGCCGGTGGGCGGCATGATCCTGCAGCCAAAGCTCTGGTATCAGTACACAGGCAGCCAGTACATGTTCGACGATACGACCGGCGCGCCCTCCAACGTCCAGATGCCGGGCTATGGGGTGCTCAACATGTCCCTGAAGCTGAAAGTGCCGGTCCGGCTTCCCTATGCCGGCCGCAAGACTGTGGATGTCAGCCTCACCGCGCTTAACGTCACCAACAACCGTTACAACCAGTATGAGATCGCTGGCGCGGGCGGCTATTTCTCGCCGCCGGGAGCGACGGTCCCGACCCCCGCGACAGGGTCGAATGCGTTGGTCTATGCCTATCCGGGTGCGCCTTTCGGCATCTACGGCACCGTAGCCGTCCATTTCTGATGATCCGGGCCTGACCGGCCAGACCGGTCAGGCCCGGTAAATTGGCAAAGCCGATCAGATGAAATCATCTGATCGGATGCCGTGCTCTAGGCGGAGTGCGCCATCCGCAGCGCGGACCACGGCCGGTAGGCCTGCATCGCCGGCTGGAACTGGTCCTGTGCCTGTGCTTCCGGGGTAAGAAACCCGGCGATGCGGGCGTTCAGCCGGCTGATTTCTTCGCGCAGGGAATGGGTGGCGGCCGAGGTCTGCTCGACCATCGCGGCATTCTGCTGCACCGCCTGGTTCATCTGCCCCGTCGCGGTATTGATCTCGGAGAGATTGCTTGCCTGGTTTCCCGCAGCCTTAGCGATCTCTCCCACAATCCCGTGCATTTCCGCGACGTGGCGCAGAATGATGTCGAGCGCGGTGCCGGTCTCATCCACCAGCCGCACACCGTCACCGACCTGTTTCGACGACCGGGCGATGAGTGCCTTGATTGATTTCGCCGCTTCGGCGGAACGGTGGGCGAGGGCGCGCACCTCGGATGCCACCACCGCGAACCCCCGTCCGGCATCGCCGGCCCGCGCCGCCTCGACGCCGGCATTCAGCGCCAGGAGATTGGTCTGGAACGCCATTTCGTCGATCAGCCCGATGATCTGGTCGATCTCTCGCGACGAGGTTTCAATACCGTTCATCGCGACCACCGCCTCGCTGACGATCTTGTGGGAGCGGTGGGCGGCGGTGCTGGTCGCGTCCACCGCCACGGCGGCTTTTGCGGCGTTGTCGGCGGTCTTGCGGATATCGCCGGTCACACCGTCGAGCACGGTGCTGGTCTGCTCCAGAGCGGCGGCCTGCTGTTCGGTGCGTCTCGCCAGATCTTCGGCAGCCTTGGCGATTTCGCCGCCCCCGAGGCTGATCTCTTCGGTACTTGTCTTTACCCCCGCGATACTCTCGCCGAGCGTGCCGATCGCGGCATTGAAATCCACCCGCAACCGGTCGAGCGAGGGGATCAGCGCATCGCCGATCCGTGCCGTCAGGTCGCCGGCCGAAAGGCTTTCCAGCGCCGCAGCGATGCGCGCCAGATTATGCATCCGCTCGGTGATATCGACAGCGAATTTAACCACCTTCACGACCTTGCCCTGGGTGTCGAACACCGGGTTATAGGTCGCCTGCAGCCAGACCTGCCGGCCGCCCTTGCCAATGCGTTCGAATTCCGAGGAGAGATACTCGCCGCGGCGCAGATGCGCCCAGAACGCTGCGTATTCCGTGCTGGCCGCGAAGTCGGGCCGGGCGAACATGCTATGCTTGCGGCCGATCACCTCGTCGCGGGAATACCCCATGTAAGAGAGGAAATTATCGTTCACTTCGAGAATCGTGCCATCGAGCCCGAAAGTGATGATCCCCTGCGATCGGTCGATCGCGCCGAGGACGCTTGCGTTTTCCGCCGCTTCTTCCTTCTGGCCGGTGATGTCCAGCGCAACCTTTACGATGCGAACAACCTTGCCGCTCCTGTCCCGCACCGGATTGTAGGCCGCCCGCAACCAGATGGCTGCGCCTGATTTGCCAACCCGGCGGAATTCTCCCGAATTAGGTCTGCCCGTGGCGAGGTCCTGCCAGAAACGGACATAATCGGAATTCTCTCGTTCTGCAGGTTCGAGGAACATGCGGTGATGCTGCCCCACAATGTCACCGAGGCTGTAGCCGGTCGACTGCAGGAACAACTCGTTAGCCGAGAGAATTTTGCCATCCGGAGCGAAGCTGATCACCATGAACGAATTCTGCAGGGTCTCGAAATTCTGCGAATTTTTCGACGTTCTCGTCGATACAAACATCTTCGCTCCGAAATCTAAGAATGAAACGAACGCTCTGGTATGTTATGAATATCCATCTGAATTATTAATGGAATATTTCCTGGAATTCCGAAATTTTGGCCCGTCAGCCATGCGCGTTTGGCGTTGGCCAAGAAAATTCAAGAGTATCGTAGGTGTGCCGGGTCAAATTCACAGAAACGTGATGAGATCGGCTTTTAGAGCACGTTCCGATCCAACAAGATCGGATGATGCTCTATCTTGTTGATAGATAGAGCATCTTTATCCGATCAGATGATGCTCTGGGTCAATTCATGTGACCATGTCGGCAAAAGTGCCACGATATAAGGACCGCCGTGCGAATTGGGTCGTGTTGGGTCAATACGGCCGGCGGAACGCCAGTTTCCGTGGCATCGGCAGCTCGGCCACCCGGTCTGGCAGGTTGTTCAGAGCTTTCCAGAGCATCCCGCCCATCCGCCGCAGCATGTGCTGACGCTGCGGCGTTCGCCTCAGTGCGGGCAGATAGCCGGTGAGGAGGCGCAGGACAAAGCGCCGCTGCTGCGTCACGGCGTCGAACAGGTTGCCGTCGCTGGTCACCGCCGCGAGCGTCGCGATCACCGGCTCTTCCTCGATGTCGTTCATCCGGCAGAAGCTGCGCAGTTCGTCCCAGGGTGAGACCCCACGCTCGCGCAGCATCTTGTAGTTCGGCCCGCCGACCGGGCGGGTATGGCGAACCTGCACCGAGTCGATGATTGCGATCTGCGATTCAGGCTGGTCCACCAGCTTCGGCCAGACGAAATCCAGCCCCCATCCGCTGAGATTGGCATTGAACAGCGGCACCGCCCGTTCGAGCACCGAGGCGGCGAAGCAGGGCGCCATGACTTCGACATAGTTGGTATAGCGGAGTCGGAACCTGCCGTTATGCAATGTGGTCAGATGTCCGAAATAGCTGCTGTGCTCCAGCGATGGCTGCGCCACCTGTAGACTGTGTCCGGCCATGATGCGGAACAGCAAATCGATCTGATCGGCCGTGGTCTCGAGGTCGTCGTCCGGCAACCAGATGTAGTCGTAGTCGTGCATGAAGCGGGGATTTTCCTGCAACAACAATTGCAGCGCCGGCCATTTCGGCCCCTTGCTGTCGATCCGCTCGACATCCGGCCGGAGGTAGAGCTGTTCCTGCTCGCCGTAATAATTGACAACGAGGTCCCAGCTCCGCGCCTCCCCGCCGGCGAGCCAGCCGGGGTGCAGCGAATTGTCGCCTGCCCGCACGATCACGAGATTGCGGCGTCGGCCGGAAATCTGCCCGTTCATGGCGCTGAAACCCTCATTCTCAAAGCAATTTCATTATCCAGATATAACCAAACCGCTGCGTGAACCAGCGAAGCTTCGGTAAAAAAGACGAGCATCCTGTTACATCCGCGCCATTACAGGATCTGGAGCCAGGCCGCTGGCCGTGCTTCCGTCCCGCGCGGTCTCACGCAGCCGGTCTGCCAGCCGCAGCGCCAGTGCGACGATCATCTGCGTCGGGTTGGCGTGGCTCGATGTCGGGAACACCGAGCTTCCGGCAACGAACAGTCCGGCCACCCCATGCACCTGGCAATCTGGATCGACCACGCTGTCCGCCGGCGAGTGTCCCATCCGGGTGGTCCCGGTCGGATGCGCGACATCGCGAAATGTCTCCGGCAGCGCTTCGCTCTCCGCGACCCAGGCATCCGCCCGGGCAGGCGGCAGGCCGAGCCGGGCAAATTCTGCGCCGAGGATCGCTGTCATCCGTGCCATGGTGCGAATGTCCTCGCGGTTCACCCGCCATTCTATCCGTGCCTGTCGCAGCCCGAGCCGATCCCGCCGGGCCGATAGCGTGACCCGGCTGTCCGGGTTGGGCAACTGCTCCACCATGCAGACGAGGTCGAGCCGGTCGATCTTGCGTGGCAGTCCGTTGCGCCGCACCAGGTAGTCGTGGGCCCCGCGCAGGAGCAGCCCGGCATGGGCTGCCACCCGACCGATCGCCAGCGCCCCGCCGCGCCCGCGCGCAAGCCCCTTCAGAGCGTTCCAGGGATCGTCGTCCGTGATCCGCCCTTCCAGCCAGGCGCTGCAGTTGAGCAGTCCCTCCGCCTCTTGCAGCGCCGGGCTCAGCCGCCACCCGGCTGCAAACACCTGCCCGTTGCGCAGCCGATAATGGCCGAACATCCGCTGCAGCCCAGCGCTTCCGCGCAGCGCAAATGTCGCGGTCGGCCCACGCAGGTGGTCCATCAGGTACCGCCCTACCAGATCGCGCCCGTTGCCGATGCCGCCCGGCACCTGGCTGTCAGCGTTCAGCAGCAGCCGGGCATTCTCGATCCCGCCACAGCATAACGCCACCGCCCCTGTGGCAATCCGTCGCCGCGACCCGTCCGGTCCCGCGAGCGTGATCCCGCTCACCCGGTCGCAGGACGGGGCAAGGTCGATGTCGCAGAGCGTTGCGTTGGTCACCAGCGTGACATTGTCGCCGAGTTGCGCCTTCAGTCTCGGGCCGAAGCGCATGTAATCGCGCTGCGCTGTCGTGTCGCGCGAGAATTGCCACATATGCGGCAGCACCAGCGCCGGGTCGAAGGCCGGAAGCGGGCACCGCCGCCCCGCCAGTGCCCAGAACCGTGCATCGGAAAACCCGTTTCCCGGATCGAGGCCGAGATAGGCGGCGGCGCGGTCGAAATAGGGCGAGAGGTCGCGCGGTGGCAGCGGCCAGCCTGAATGCGGCACCCAGGGGCGGCGCACGAAATCGATGTCATCGAACGGAACGCAGCGCCCGCTCCAGCTATGCGAGGTGCCGCCAAGAATGCGGTTGCGCACCAGCCACTGGTCCGCCACCCGCGGATAGCCAGCCTGCTCCACCTCGTTGAGCGCATCGGCTTCGGCCTGCCGCACCTCGCTGCCACTTTCCAGCAGCAGAATCCGCAGACCCGATCCTGAAAGTTCCCGCGCCAGCGTGGCCCCGGCAGGACCGGTCCCCACGATGCACAGATCCGCGGCGAGGGCCGTCGCTGGCAGATCGGCCGGGGCGCAGAAAAAGGGCACCGGCTTACGCGCTGCCTTGCGCCGCCAGCCAGCGCCGTGCCCCGGCAAGCGACTGGTTGATCACCTGGTCCATATCCAGATACTGATAAGTGCCGCAGCGCCCGATGAATTCCATCCGCGTCTCGCGCGCAGCCAATTCGCGATACGCCGTGTACAGCGTCTGATACCGGCCGTCCGCGGTGCGCACCGGATAGTAGCGCTCCATCCCGTTGTCGCGGTAATCGCACGGCTCCTCGGTGGTGACGCTGCGCCGCCCGGTCTGCCGCCTGCGGTGATGGGGCAGCGCATCCCACCACGTCTCCCTGGTGAACGGTCCGTCATCCGTGAAATTGACCACCGGTGCCGGCGGGGGCGGCCCATCGGGCTCGCTGCGGTGATGGAAGCGGATCGAGCGATAGGGCAGGTCGCCCAGCTCGAAGTCAAAATACTCGTCAATCGGCATCGCATTGAAGCAGAAGGCGAATTCCTTGAGCATCGCCCGTTCGAATCTGGTCCCCAGCCTCACCTCGATGCCGGGATGCCCGAGAATTTCGGCGAATAGCGCGGTATAGCCGTCCACCGGCATCAGCTGCGTGTCCTCACTGGCGAAATAGGTGTCGACCCTGTCGGTGCGCAGCGGAATCCGCTTGACCACGGCGGCGGCCATGTCCTCAAGCTCCTGCTGCCACATCTTCCGCGTGTAGGGGCGGAAGAACAGGTCGGTGAGCTCGCGGCCGATGGTTCCGTAGAGATGCTCGGCGGCATTGCGCGGCTGCGGAAAATCGAGTGCCACCCGGGCGAGATGCGCCTGCACCTCGGCACTGGTCTCGTAGTTCGTGCCGAACACCATGTTGACGGTATCGAGATTGATCGGCAGCGGCGCCATCCGCCCGTCCGGCAGCTTCGCCCGCACCTTGTGCTCGTAGGGCGCGAACTGCCCGAACCGGCGGATCCACTCCAGCACGGGTGCAGAGCGGGTATGGAACAGATGCGGGCCATAGACATGCACCCGCACCCCGTTCTCGTCATCATGGTCATAGGCGTTGCCGCCGATATGCGGGCGCTGGTCGATCACCACGACGTTGTACCCCGCTTCCGCCAGCGTGCGCGCGTAGACCGCGCCCGAAAAACCCGCCCCGACCACCAGAACCGTCATGTTCGTCCCCTTGCCCTTACCCTGTGCCCTGAAACGTTCAGTCGGCTTCTGCCGGCAGGCTGGCACCGCCCCGCCGCGCCTGGCGTTCGAGCCAGGCCGTCTCGACCCTGCGCAGAGCGTGACGCAGATCCAGCGCCGGCTTCTCGATGAAATGCCACGAGATCGCTGCCGCCCCGACGGAGAGCGGCAATGCGATCAGAAGATTGCCTTCCCAGCTGCGCGCTGCGGGCAGGAACTGCCAGCACGCCTGCTGGATCATGAAGCTTGAGAGATAAATACCGTAGGAATAGTCGGCCCCGCCCAGCCATCGCCGCTGCGGGTTCCGAAGCCCGAGATAGACCGTGACATAAGCGGCGGGCAGCGGTGCCAGGAAGTCGCCATAGGGTAAGAAGCCGAGGCAGGAAGCTGCTGCCGCTGTCGCCAGGAGGCAGAGTGGCAACGAATAAGGTACGGTGTCACGATACTGGTAGAGGCTGACCCCCCAGAGCGAACAGGCGATCAGCAGCGCTCCGTTGGGCATGCCCGGCACGGGGACCAGCACCCCGCCATGGCGTGCCAGCGTCGTGACCAGATAGGCCAGGGTGATTCCGACGGCCGCAACCGGCGCGAGGCTCCGCCTGCGGCCAAGTCCCAGCACCGCCAGCCCGGCGACCACGACGTAGCTCGCCACCTCGAAAGGAATGGTCCAGAGCTGGCCATTCACCACCGCTGGCAACGGGTTGTCGATAAAAACGCCCGGCAGCCCGAAATGCACGCTGCCGACGATGTTGAGGAGATAGGTGTAGAGGCCAGGGTTGTGGAAATACTGTCCAAGCGTGTCGCGTGTGGCCAGCGGCCCGAGCACGAAGGCGGCGAGCAGCACCTTGAAGGTCAGGGCCGGCATCACGCGCAATGCCCGCAGCCCGAGAAACAGCCCCGCGGTGTGGCATCGCGCCAGGCTGCCGGCCACGAGGAAGCCGCTGAGCGCGAAAAACGCCGGCAGGATGAATCGCACCAGCGGCCGCAGCGGGCTCAGGAATACCGCCATTTCCGCCCGCATTCCGTGCGATACCGCGGCGACGTGCAGAACCACGACAGACACCGCCAGAGCCAGCCGCAGGTCGTCGAAACCGCTACTGCGTCCGCCGGTTTCCCTCATCCGGCCAGATATCGAGATGGTCTGCACGCTGCGTCCTGTTCATCGCTGTCTGTGGGCGGCTTACCCAATCCGCCGGAAGTGAAATAAATTTAAATTAACAACATCGCAATAAAAATAATGAGATTCCAGGATGTTTTTAATTTTTTTGAACATTTGCCTCGCTGATTGCCATAAGCCGCATATTTTGCCACCAACGGCGGGTGACCGGATCGTCCCTGTTCTTGCGGCCCCGCCGACGGGCCCTGCGCCGCCTGGCGTTAGCGGGGCTTTGCCTCGCCGTTGTGGTCGTCGTCGTGTTGCGCGGCGGTGCGGGCAGGGCAGGGGGCGGCGCGCGGATTGACCTCTCCGCCTATCACGTCACGTTTCTTGACCGCTTCAGGACCCTTAGCCTCTCGGCCCATGGTCCCGGCACGGTATGGAGCGCCCACACGCCCTGGGGCGGCGATTTCGGCGAGGCGGCCTTCGCCGATCCCACCCCGGCGGTCTTCCGGATCACCCCTGAGGGACTCTCCATCATCGCCAGCAAGACGGCGCGGGGGAATTGGCGCTCGGGTCTGATCAGCTCGGCCTATCGGGATAACGATCCGCACGCCGGATTTGCCCAGGAATATGGTTATTTCGAAATGAAGGCAAAGCTGCCGGGCGGAATGGGAACCTGGCCGGCCTTCTGGCTGATCGGCACCGACAAGCGCGACTTCGCCGACGAGATCGACGTTATCGAATATTACGGCGGCTTTCCGCGTTACTTCCATACCACCGAGCATGTCTGGGTGCATGGCGACAACGCTCTGCTGCGCAGCAGGCTGGTCCGGGTTCCCGCCGGCCTGCTCACCTCCCGGTTCAACCGTTTCGGCGTGCTGATCACGCCGCGGACCACAAGCTTCTATCTCAACCGCCGCCGCTTCTGGTCCACCCCGACGCCGCGGCAATACCGCCAGCCAATGTATATGCTGGCCGATCTCGCGCTCGGCGGCGGCTGGCCGATCGACCATCTCACCCCGCCGCTGACCTTGCGCATCCGCCAGATCGAGGTCTGGCAGCGCGACCGGCCGTGGCTTGGCCATCCCAAAGATTAAATTATGCCCCCTCCTGCGGGGTGATGTTGTTGTGTCAAAAAAATTACTTTAAAAAAACAATTAAACATAGAAAATCATTTTTTATACAAACCTGACGCCTGAAAAGCGCTTCGGGATTGAGGAGACCCGTCATTCAGGCCCCGCGCGACATATCGGCCCGCCAGTCCGACCAGACGACGCACTATCTTGTCCTCGACGGTATGCGCGGCATCGCTGCGGTCACCGTGCTGGCCTTCCACATCACCGAATATTTCCGCCTGCCGTTCAAGCCCGTCCATGGTTATCTCGCGGTCGATTTCTTCTTCATGCTCAGCGGCTTCGTCATCGCTCATGCCTATGACCGGCAATTGCGCGGCGGCATGGGTTTTCCGGGTTTCCTGCGCTTGCGGCTGATTCGGCTCTATCCTCTTGCAGGGCTTGGCGTGCTGCTCGGCACCGCCGGCTATCTCGTTGCCGCCAGCGCTCCCGGTGGCCCCGATGCCGGAGCTGTCCTGCAGGCGACCCTGGCAAACGCTCTGCTGTTGCCCACCCGGTCCCTGCTTGGTTTTCGCCCCTGGGCTTTCCCGCTCGACACGCCACTCTGGTCGCTCTCGATCGAGTTGCTGATCAACATCCTCTACGCTCTGTGCTTCCGCTGGCTCACCCGTGCGAGCCTTCTCGCCACATGCGTTTTCGGCGCCGTGCTGATGGGCGCCACCGCCTTGCATTATCACGGGCTGAACGCGGGCTATCGCTGGATCGACCTCTGGGCTGCCGCTGCGCGGGTTGTCTTTCCCTTCACCGCGGGCCTGCTGATGCGCCGTGCGCTGCGGCCATCAATGGCCGCCGCGCCGGGGCGCCTTGCCCGGCGGGGGGCCGCGCACGCCACGGTGCCGCTACTTCTCCTGCTCCTCGCCGCGCCGTTGCCGATGGAGGCCTGGTTCGATATCGCGGCAGTATTGCTTGCCTTTCCTGCCCTCGTCGCCGCTGGCGCGCTCGCGACGCCCAGCCGCCGCCTCGATCCGATCTGGAAATGGCTCGGTGCGCTTTCCTATCCGCTCTATGTGCTGCACTACCCGCTGGTTGCCGGCCTCGCCAACCTCACGAAACACCACCTGCACCGCTTTGCTCCCGAGATGGCGCTGTTTGCGGCACTGGCCTCGATCGGCCTCGCCTGGGCCGCGGGCCGTTTCTACGACGTGCCGCTCCGCCGCTGGCTCACCGGCGCCGGCCGCACAACCGCCCGATTGCCTGCCGCCGTGCCGCCGGGGACTGGCTGAACGGCTGCCGCACCCCATCCGCTTCCAATCCTGCGGCGAACGGCGCTATCCTGCCGGAAAGCTGCGCCGTCGCCCGGGCCATGCCTCTGTGCCCGCAAGGCCAAGGAGCCAAAATGCATCTTCCTCATCCGGAATTCCATCTCCTCGGCCGCACCGGCTGGCTCCGCGCCGCGGTGCTCGGCGCCAATGACGGCATTATTTCCACCGCCAGCCTCATCCTCGGCGTGATTTCGGCCAGCGGGGTGCGGCACGATGCGCTGGTCGCCGGCGTCGCCGGGCTGGTTGCCGGCGCCATGGCGATGGCCGCCGGCGAATACGTTTCCGTCAGTTCCCAGGCCGATACCGAGGCTGCCGCGCTTGCCAAGGAGCGCGCCGAACTTGCCGAGAGCCCCGCGTCCGAACGCGCCGAACTCGCCGCAATCTATGTTGCGCGCGGCCTCGACCCCGATCTCGCGGGAGCTGTGGCCACCCAGCTCATGGCCCATGACGCGCTTGGCGCCCATGCCCGCGACGAACTCGGCCTGACCGAGTTCACTGCCGCCAATCCGATCCAGGCGGCACTCGCCTCGGCTGCGACCTTCGCAGTCGGCGCGGCCGCCCCGCTCATCCTTGCCGCGACCTTGCCGAAGCCGGTGCTCTCAGCCGGAATCGGCCTCGGCGCCCTCGTTTTCCTCGCCGTGCTCGGGGCCGTCGGTGGCCGTGCCGGCGGCGCACCGATGGTCAAACCGGCCTTGCGCGTCGCCTTCTGGGGGGCTCTTGCCATGGTTGCCACCACGCTGATCGGTCATCTGTTTGGCGCGACGGTATAGAGCACGTTCCGATCCTCTCGGATCGGATGTCGTGCTCTATCTTTTTGATAAATAAAGCATCTTTATCCGATCAGATGACTCCATCTGATCGGATGATGCTCCAGACGCCTCGATGCTGCCTGCGCTCCGTCGCCGTTCGTTGTGCCGGATGGCGCACCGCGCGGAGCCGGAAAATCACGTCTCGGCCAGAACGTCCCTGATCGCCCCGGTCAGGTGTGCCAATTCGTCCTGAGCGATGGTCAGCGCCGGGGTGAGATAGACGATATCGCGGAACGGCCTGATCCACGCCCCACGCGCGACGAACCGCTCCCGCAATCCCGCGGGATTCATGCCCCGCTCCAGTTGCACCACGCCGATCGCCCCCTTCATCCGCACATCGACCACGCCCGGCAGGCCCCGGCACGGTTCCAGCCCCTCGCGCAGCCAGGTCTCGATCCGTCTGGCCTGTCCCAGCCGGTCCTCGGCTTCGAACAAGTCGAGCGAGGCATTTGCCGCCGCACAGCCGAGCGGATTGGCCATGAAGGTTGGCCCGTGCATCAGCGCCTTCATCGGGTCCTCGCCGAGAAACGCCTCATAGAGGTCGCGGTGCACCACGGTTGCCGCCAGCGGCGAGGTGCCGCCGGTCAGCGCCTTCGACAGCGTGACGATATCCGGCACGACGCCGGCCTGCTCGAAGGCGAACATCGTTCCCGTCCGCGCGAACCCGGTGAAGATTTCGTCGAAGATCAGCGTCAGCCCATGCCGGTCCGCTGCCGCCCGCAACCGCCGCAGCACGGCTTCGTCGTGAAACACCATGCCGCCCGCCCCCTGCACCAGCGGCTCGACGATGATGCCCGCAAGCTCCCCGGAGTGCCGCTCCAGCAGCGTCGCAAACGTTGCCTCCGACGCCGCATCCCGGGGCAGGGGCGCGATCACATGCTCCTGCAGCAGCCCGGCGAACAGCGCGTGCATCCCTTCCTCCGGGTCGCACACCGCCATCGTCGCCAGCGTGTCGCCATGATACCCGTCGCGGAAGGCAAGGAATTTGTGCCGCCCGCGCTCGCCGCGGTTGAGCCGGGCCTGCACCGCGACCTTCATCGCCACCTCCACCGCGACCGAGCCGGAATCGGTGAAGAACACCCGCTCCAGCCCGTCCGGCATCATCCCGGCCAGCCGCGTCGCCAGCCGATAGCCCGGCTCATGCGCCAGCCCGCCGAACATCACATGCGGCATCGCCTCAAGCTGGGCAGCTACCGCCGCGCGGATATGCGGATGATTGTACCCATGGCACGCCGTCCACCAGGAGGCGACGCCATCGATCAGCACCCGACCGTCGGCCAGATGGATCCTTGATCCCTCCGTCCGCACCGCCGGCAGCGGCAATGGCGCGGTCTGCATCTGCGCATAGGGCAGCCAGACATGACGCCAGCCGCGCTCCAGCCAGTCGCTCACGAAAGCTTCGTCATCCCGAGCCTGTCGAACAGCGCATTGTCGCGCGCGACCGCGGGGTTTGCCGTGGTCAGCAGCGTGTCGCCATAGAAAATCGAGTTCGCCCCGGCGAGGAAACACAGCGCCTGCGCCTCGTCGCTCAGCGCCTCCCGCCCGGCCGACAGCCGCACCCAGGATTTCGGCATGGAAATTCGCGCCGCCGCGATGGTGCGGACGAAATCGATCGGGTCGATCGGCGCGCGCTCGCCGAGCTTCGTGCCCTTCACCGCGACCAGCGCGTTGATCGGCACGCTCTCCGGCGGCGGATCGAGATCGGCGAGCGTCGCCAGCAGCCCGGCGCGGTCGTCGAGATCCTCGCCCATCCCGATGATCCCGCCGCAGCAGACATTGATGCCGGCATCCCGCACCGCCGCCAGCGTGTCCAGCCGATCCTGATAGGTGCGGGTGGTGATGATGCTGCCGTAGAATTCCGGCGAGGTATCGAGATTGTGGTTGTAATAGTCGAGCCCGGCCGATTTCAGCCGCGCCGCCTGGTCCGGCCGCAGCATCCCGAGGGTGACGCAGGTTTCCATCCCCAGCGCCTTCACCCCCTGGACCATCGCCGCCACCCGGTCGAGATCGTGATCCTTGGGCGAGCGCCATGCGGCTCCCATGCAGAAGCGCTGCGCCCCGGCCTCCTTCGCCCGCCGTGCTGCCTCCAGCACCGGGGTGATGTCCATCAGCTTCGAGGCCGGAACGCCCGCGTCGAACTCGGCACTTTGCGGGCAGTAGCCGCAATCCTCCGGGCAGCCGCCGGTCTTGATCGAGAGCAGGGTGGAAATCTGCACCTGGGTCGGGTCGAAATGCTGGCGGTGCACCGTCTGCGCCTGGAAGATCAGCTCGGGCAGCGGCAGCGCCAGCAGGGCGGCGATGCGCGCCCGCGTCGGGGATGGCATGGCGGCAGAGGCAGCAATGGAAGACTCGAGTGCGATGGACATGGCAAGCTCCGATTTGCCCCAAGGGGTCGAACCGGTGATAAACGCTGCATCCGCGTTCGTGAAGCTTTTGCGGCAGATTGAGACAGGATGACCACGCTCGACCAGTTCGCGACCGACAAGCTCGCCCGCCTTGAGGCCGGCGCCCTGCGACGTCGCCTGCGCCCGACCGCCCGCGCCGCTGGCGCGACGCTGGAGCGCGACGGGCGGCGGCTGATCTCGTTCTCCTGCAACGACTATCTCAACCTCTCCACCCACCCGGCGGTGATCGACGCCGCGATCGACGCTGCCCGACGCTACGGCGCCGGCGCCGGCGCTTCCCGCCTCGTCACCGGCGACCATCCGCTCTACCGCACGCTCGAGGCGCGCCTCGCCGCGCTGAAACAGACCGAAGACGCCGTGGTCTTCGGCTCGGGTTTCCTCGCCAATACCGGGATTATCCCGGCGCTGATGGCGCGGGAGGATGCGATCTTCGTCGATGCACTTGCCCATGCCTGCATCTGGGCCGGCGCCCGCCTGTCCGGCGCTGCGCTGCACGTTTTCCGCCACAACGACCTCGTCCATCTCGCCGAACTCCTCGCCGCCCATCGCCCGGCCGCCCGCCACGCGATGGTGGCGACCGATGGCGTGTTCTCGATGGATGGCGACCTCGCGCCGGTGGGCGAGATGCTCGCCTTGGCAAAGGCGCACGACGCCTGGCTGATGACGGACGACGCGCATGGCATCGGCGTTATCAATGCCGGACGCGGGGCGGCGCACGGCCACGACGTGCCGTTGCAGATGGGCACGCTGTCCAAGGCGGTGGGCAGTTATGGCGGCTATCTCTGCGCCTCGCATGTCGTGTGCGAGCTGATCCGCAACCGTGCCCGCAGCTTCGTCTACACCACCGGCCTGCCGCCGGCGGTGGTCGGCGCCTCGATCGCGGCCCTCGACCTGATCGCGACCGATCCCGCAATGTGCGCCGCCCCGCTCGCCCATGCCCGCCGCTTCTGTGCGGCACTCGGCCTCGAACCGGCTGAAAGCCCGATCGTGCCGCTTCTGCTCGGTACCGCCGAGCGCGCCCTTGCTTCCCAGGAGATACTGGAGGAGGCGGGCTATCTCGTCGCCGCGATCCGCCCGCCCACCGTGCCCGAGGGTACGGCGCGGCTCCGCTTCGCCTTCGCAGCCGATCATCTGCCCGAGGACATCGATCGTCTGGCCGAACTCGTCCGAACCAGGATCATGGGGAAAGCATGAGCGATTTCTTCATCACCGCCTCCGGTACCGAGATCGGCAAGACACATGTCGCCGCCGGCATGATCCGCCACTGGCGGGCGGGCGGCGTCCCTGCGCGAGCGCTCAAGCCGGTCGCCAGTGGCTATGACCCAGTCCTCGCGGCAGAGAGCGATGCCGGCATCCTGCTACGGGCGATGGGCAAGGCGGTGGTCACCGACGATGACGTTGCCGCCATCTGTCCCTGGCGGTTTCCCGATCCGATCTCGCCCGACATGGCGGCGGCGCGATGCGGCCGGCGCATTCCCTTCGACGAGCTTGTGGCTTTCTGCAAGGCCGCGCTGGCCGAGGCCGAGGCCCCGCTGCTGGTCGAGGGTGTCGGTGGCGCGATGGTGCCGCTGGATGAAACCCATACGGTGCGCGACTGGATTGCGGCACTCGGCCTTGAGGTGGTGCTGGTCGCCGGCGGCTATCTTGGCGCGATCAGCCATACGCTCTGCACCGTCGAGGCCCTGCGCGCGCGCGCGATCCCGATTGCCGCGATTGTCATCAACCCGATGGACCCGTTGCCCGTGCCGGTCGGGCAGACGCGGGAGACACTGTTGCGCCACCTTGGCAAAGGCGCGCCGCCGGTCCTGGTGGGTTCGACGCCGGACTGGCTTGCCTGGGTCAACGATGCTGCAAGGCGCTAGCATATTGATAAACACAGCGTCCTTATCCGATCAGATGACCCAATCCGATCGGATGATGCTCTACGATATCGTGCTCCTCATGCGCGTGTTGACACCCCAAAAAATCCTATATACCGGTTATCAATAATCTGCGTGGGGAGGTCGACCGATGCACGCGTTTTTGCCGGGTTGCCTGGGCAAGCGGCCATATGTTGCGGCGCCAAATTTCCCCACACTCTCCGAAACGCCGCATATCCCGCAACAGCCATACGCAATACAGCGCCGACCTTGTCGGCTGTGTGCCACGAGGCTGGCGTGCCGGGGAGCGGAATAGAGCCTCCAATCAAATAAAATCCAGGGAGATGAAACAAATGATCGGAAAATTACTTGGCGGCGCGGGCATGATTGCCCTTCTGTGCGGTACGGGCGTGGCTCACGCCGCATCCGGCACGATCGAGATCGGCATGATCGCCGATCTGACCGGCCCCGCCGCGCTCAGTGGCCAGCACAAGGTTGACGGCGCGAAGCTCGCTGTCGACGAAATCAACGCGCATGGCGGCATCGCCGGCAAGAAGATCAAGCTGATCGTCGAGGACGATCGCGGGCAGAACCAGGCCGGTGTCTCCGCCTATCAGAAGCTGGCCGCGAATCAGAACATCGTCGCCATCATCGGCTCGATCCGCAGCACGATCGTGCAGGCGACACTGCCCTATGTCGCGCGCTACAAGATCCCCACCATGATCGGCGGTACCGACCCGAAGCTGACGCATGTCGGCAACCAGTGGGTGTTCCGTTTCCGGCCGAACGACACCTATGCATCGGCAACGATGGCCCAGTATGCGGTAAAGACGATGGGCAGCAAGAACGTCGCCGTTCTTTACGATACCGACGCTTTCGGCGCGGCCGGGAATGGGCTGCTCAAGGCGGCGCTGGTAAAGAACGGCGCCAAGGTTGTCAGCGATCAGGGCTATACGACCGCGACGCGGGATTACACGTCGTTTCTGGAGAAGGTCAAAAGTTCCGGCGCCGACACGCTCGCAACCTACATGACTAATTCCGAGGACGAGGCGCAGATGCTCAAGCAGCTGCGCCAGCTGGGTCTCAAGGTGAAGATCATCGGCTCGACCTCGATCGCGACCTCGGTCTGTATCCAGCTTGCTGGTCCCGCGGTCGACAATACCTATGGCGTCTCCGATTTCGTGGCTGATGGCAACGATGCGGCGAAGGCATTCACGAAACGTTATGTTGCAAAATACAACAGCCAGCCCGACGTGTTCGGCGGGTGGGTCTATGACGCGATGAACGTTCTCAGCCAGGTCATTGCGAAGGATGGTACCGCGCCGGCCGCGATCCAGAAGGGCATTCGCGCGGTGAAGGGCTATAACGGCGTCGAGGGCACCTACAATTTCGACACGAACGGCGATGGGCTGCATGGCTATTGGGTGGTCAAGATCCAGCATCGGAAGGTGATCCCGATCAAATATGTCGGCTGATTGCCGCGTGCCGTCCGGGCAACGAGCCTGCCCGGACGGCGCCTGGCGTGATCCTGAGTGAATGAAAACCAGCTGACCGGGATATCGTCTGCGTGTTCTCCGAATTCATCCAGCTGACCATCGCGGGACTCGCGGTCGGCAGCATCTATGCGCTGATCGCGCTTGGCTTCGTGCTGATCTATACCTCGGTCAATGTGGTGAATTTCGCCCAGGGCGATTTCGCGATGATCGGCGCCTATTTCATGGTCAGCCTTGTCGTCGTGCTGCATCTGCCGTGGTGGCTCGCGCTGCTGCTCGCGGTCGCCGCAACCGGTCTGGTCGGCGCGCTGTTCCAGTTGCTCATCTTCCAGCCGGTCCGCAACCGGCCGCGCAACTTCCTGCCGGTGATGATCGCAACCGTCGGCGCCTCGGTCTTTCTCGAACAGGCCTTCCTGCTGATCTACGGGCCGATCCCGTATCAGCTGCCGCCGATCTTCAAGGCTGAATCGGTCGCGGTGCTCGGCGTGCATGTCTATCCGCAATATATCGTCATCATCGTCGTCACCGCCGCGATGGTCGCGCTGCTGAACTGGTTTCTTGAACGGACCAAGCTCGGCAAGCAGTTGCAGGCCACGGCGCAGGACCCGGATACGGCGCGGCTGATGGGAATTCGCGTCGCCTGGATGGCGGCGCTGACATTCGCGATCAGCACCGCGCTGGGTGGGCTGGCGGGATTGCTGATCGCGCCCGTCTATACGGTGACGGCGACAATGGGATCGAGCATCGCGCTGAAGGCATTCGCCGCGGCGATCGTCGGCGGGTTCGGCAGCATGAAGGGTGCGATCGTCGGCGGGCTCGGCATCGGGCTGATCGAGACCTATGGGGCGACGTATATTTCGGGATCATATCGCGATGCGTTTCCGTTCATCGTGCTGATCCTGTTCCTGATCTTCCGGCCATACGGGCTGTTCGGTGAAAAAATCTCGCAGAAGGTCTGACCGGCGCGCCGGCGGCTTCAGGGAAACGACAACATGATCAGGTCGATTGCCAAGTTCCTGCCCTTCATCGCACTGCTGGTGCTGATCCCGTTCCTGCTGCCAGGCGGGCGGCTCGGGTCCTATTATCTGACGTTGCTGATCCTCTCGCTGTCCTATGCCGTCGCGGCGCTCGGGCTGACCGTGCTGCTCGGCTATTCGGGGCAGATCTCGCTGGCGCAGGCGGCGTTTTTCGGCATTGGCGCCTATACGTTCTCGATCCTCGCGGTGAACCATCACGTCGGTTACTGGAGTGCTGCGCTGGCGGCGGTGGTGGTGACAACGGGCTTCGGCCTGTTCCTCGGTGCGATCTCGCTCAGGCTCGCTAGCCATTATCTCGCGCTGGTGACGATCGGCTTTCAGATCATCACCGAACTCGTGCTGAACAACTGGAACGCGGTGACCGACGGTGCCGACGGGATTTCCAACATCCCCCGGCCGAGCCTGTTCGGCTACGCGATCACCAGCGATCACGGATTCTACTTCGTCTCTGTCGCGGTGCTGGTGCTGGCGAGCTATGTCGTGTTTCGCCTCCGCCACTCGCGGCTGGGGGGCGCGCTGTTCGCGCTGCGCGAGGACGAGATCGCGGCATCGGCGAACGGGATCAGCCTGTTCCGGACCAAGGTTCTCGCCTTCGCCGTCTCGGCCGCACTCGCCGCGATGGGCGGGATTCTCTATGCCTCGGGCTCGCTCTATATCAGCCCGAACGTGTTCAATTTCTACCAGTCGGTCTCGTTCTTCGCGATGGCGCTGGTGGGCGGACAGGCGTCGATCGTCGGCACCACGCTGGGCGCGGGGCTGATCACCTTCCTGCCGGAAGTGCTGCGCTTCCTGCATGCCTATTACATCGCGGTCTATGGCGTGCTTGTCGTCATTGTCGTGCTGTTCATGCCGGAAGGGCTGTACGGCTTGCTGTTGCGCGGCGTCGGCGCGGTGGCGACGCTGATATCGGGCCGGCGACGCGCAGACGAGGGAGAGGTCGTGTCTCTCGAGGCCGGCGCCATACCCGAGCGGCCAGTGGCCTCGGACCGGCCACTTCTGGAAATTCGTGATCTGGCCAAGCATTTCGGCGGCATCAAGGCGGTGAATGGCGTGTCGCTGACGGTGAACCGTGGCGATGTCGCCGTGCTGATCGGGCCGAACGGCTCGGGCAAGACAACCGTGCTGAACGTGCTGAGCGGGATCTATACGGCGACGGCGGGATCGATCGTCTATGACGGCAATGCGATCACCAATCTCGGCCCGACGCGGATCAACCGCCTCGGTATTTCCCGCACCTTCCAGAACATCCGCCTGTTCCCCGAACTCACCGCGTTGGAGAATGTGGCGGTCGGTTATTATCGGCGGGGCACGGTCGGGCTTGCGGGCGCCCTGCTCTCGCGGCCGCGCGGCTATCGCGAGGAACGCGAGGCGATGGAAAAGGCGAGGGAGACCCTGCGCTTCCTCGGCTTCGCCAGGCTCGATGTGAAGGCGAAGAACCTGCCATACGGACAGCAGCGCATCGTCGAGATCGCGCGGGCCATCGTTTCCGGCCCCGAGCTTCTGCTGCTCGACGAGCCGGCGGCGGGGATGAACCACGAGGAAACCGAGATGCTGTCGCAGATCCTCTACCGGATCCATGCGTTGGGGGTGACCATGCTGCTGATCGAGCACGACATGAGCTTCGTCTCCAGCGTGGCGACACGTGCCTATGTGATGGATTTCGGCCAGAAGATCAGCGAGGGATCGGTGAAGCAGGTGCTGTCGGATCCTGCGGTGATGAAGGCGTATCTGGGTGACGATGTCGAATATGCTTGAGGTCAGCAACATCCAGTCGCGCTACGGGCAGGTGACCGCCCTGCACGATATCAGCCTCGAGGTGCGGGCAGGCGAGGTCGTCGCCCTGCTCGGCGTGAACGGCGCCGGCAAGTCGACCACGCTCAAGACGATTTCCGGTCTGCTGCACCCGACGCGCGGCGAAATCCGTTTCGAGGGCGAGAGGATCGACCGGATGGCGCCCGAGGCGATCGTCCGCCGCGGCATCGCCCATGTGCCGGAAGGGCGGCATGTGTTCCCGGGGCTCACGGTGCGCGAGAACCTGATCATGGGCACCTCGAACCGGAAGGTGTCGCGCGCCGAAACCGAGCGGGATATCGAGGGGATTCTCGAAATCTTCCCCGATCTGAAGCGGCTTTACACGCAGATGGGCTGGTCGCTCAGCGGCGGGCAGCAGCAGATGCTGGCGATCGGGCGCGGACTGATGGCGAAGCCGCGCCTGCTGATGCTGGACGAGCCCTCGCTCGGCCTTGCGCCGGTGATCGTCAAGCAGGTGTTCGCAACGATTGAGCGGATCAACGCCCAGGGCATGACGGTGCTACTCGTCGAGCAGAACGTCAATCTCAGCCTGAAGGTCGCGCACCGCGCCTATCTGCTGGAAACCGGGCGGATCGTGCGGGCGGATACAACCGAGGCGCTGCGCGCGGATGAGGGATTCCGCGCGGCGATGCTGGGTGCCGGCGCCCACTGATGCCGGCGTCATGGTCACATGAGGTTTTATCTGGCGGTCACATGACGATTTATCTCGCGGTCACATGACCGCGCCAACCTGCCAGGGCACGAATTCATTGTCGCCATAGCCCAGCAGTTCGGATTTCGTGCGCGCGCCGGAGGCGACGTCGAGCAGGTGGCGGAAGATTTCCTCGCCCTTCTGCGCGATCGTCGTGCCGGAGAGGATGTCGCCGCAATCGATGTCCATGTCGGTTTCCATGCGGCGGTAGAGATCGCTGTTGGTGGCGAGCTTGATCGAGGGCACCGGCTTGCAGCCAAAGGCCGAGCCGCGGCCGGTGGTGAAACAGAGGATGTTGGCGCCGCCGGCGACCTGGCCAGTGACCGAGACGGGGTCGTAGCCCGGCGTGTCCATGAAGACGAAGCCGCGCGCGGTGACCGGCTCGGCATAGCGGTAGACGGCGGTGAGCGGCGTGGTGCCCCCCTTGGCGACGGCGCCGAGGGATTTTTCGAGAATGGTGGTCAGCCCGCCGGCCTTGTTGCCGGGCGAGGGGTTGTTGTTCATCTGCCCGCCGGTGCGGGCGAGATAGTCGCGCCACCAGTCGATCCGCGCCAGCAGGTCGTCGGCGACACGGCGGCTCGCGGCGCGATGCACGAGAAGATGCTCGGCGCCATAGATTTCCGGCGTCTCCGACAGGATCGCGGTGCCGCCGTGGCGCACCAGGATATCCGCCGCCTCGCCGAGTGCCGGGTTGGCGGTCAGGCCGGAATAGGCGTCCGACCCCCCGCATTGCAGGGCGAGGACGAGATGCGACGCGGGCAGGGGCTCGCGCCGCGCGGCGTCCGCACGGGGCAGGATCTCGCGCAGCGCGGCAAGCCCGGCCTCGATCGTCGCGGGCGTGCCGCCGGAGTCCTGGATCGTCATCCAGTGAAAGCGGGGATCGTCCTTCAGCCCGTAGCGGGCGGTCATCCGCGCGATCTGCAGCACCTCGCAGCCGAGGCCGATGAACAGCACGCCAGCCACGTTCGGGTTGCAGGCCGCCCCCCAGAGCGTGCGTTCGAGCAGTTCGTAGCCCTCGCCATCGGCCGCCATGCCGCAGCCGGTGCCGTGGGTGAGCGGGACGATGCCATCGACATTCGCAAACCCTTCGAGCAGGCCGCTCCGCTCCGCCCGCAGCGCGATCTGCCGGGCAACGGTCGCCGCACAGTTCACCGAACTCAGGATGGCGATGTAGTTGCGTGTGCCGACCTGGCCGTTGGCGCGGCGGAAGCCCATGAACGTCGCCGGTGCGGCGACGGGGGCGACCGGTGTCACCTCGCCGAGCGTGTAGTCGCGCGCGAATTCGTGAACCTCGACATTGTGTTCGTGCACCCAGGCGCCGGGTGCGATGGTCTCTTTCGCGAAGCCGATGATCTGGCCGAACTTGCGCACCGGTGCGCCGGCCTCGATCGGTGCGGCGGCGATCTTGTGACCGCGGGGAATTCGTGCCGAGGTCACCAGGCCTTCGGCGACGCCGGTGCCGGAGGCGATCGGCTCGATCGCCACAAGAACATTGTCGGCGTCGTTCAGGCGCACGGTGGTGGGGGTGTTCATGGGTCTGGTTCCGCTTCTCGCCCTGTGCCGGGCGGTGGTCCGCCCCGCTTCATTGAAAGATACTGGTCGATATGTATTTTTCCGATAAACGGCAAATTGGTCAAGCGCCAGCCGGCCGCCCCGCGCGCTGCGCGACCTCGCCGGCATCGGGCGAGAAATAGTCGCGCCGCTCGGCGATCAGCAGGCGCACGGTTTCGAACACCCTGTCGAGATGTGTCTGCATCGCGGCGGCGGCGCGCTCGGGATCGCGCTGCATCAGGCCGTCGAAGATTGCCTGGTGTTCAGCGAGTACGGTTTCGGCGTGGTTGGGACGTGGAAAACCGAGCCTGCGGATACGGTCGAGCTGCGCCTTGGCGCCGTTGATGATGCGCCAGACCGTGGACGAGGCGCCGCATTCGCTGATGAGACGGTGGAACTCCTCGTCCAGCAGATAGAACCCATCGAAATCGCGGGTTGCGGATGCCTTGTGCTGAGCTTCCATGTTCGCGGCCAGCGCGCGTTCGGTGGCAAGGTTCATGCGCGATGCCGCGAGCCGAACGACGCGCATCTCCAGCGCGTCGCGCACCAGCTGGCCGTCGAACGCGTCCTGGATATGGATGGGTGCGACGCTGGTGCCCAGATTCGGTATCACGGTGACCAGGTTTTCCGCTGCGAGCTGCAGGATCGCCTCGCGCAGCGGGGTGCGCGAGATGCCCAGTCGGGCGCAAATTTCGCGCTCGTTGATCGCTGCTCCTGGTGGCAGCTTGAGCTGGACGATGCCGTTGCGGATGAGCGTATAGATCTGCGCTGTCTTGCCGAATGCAGGGTCGAGCCGCTCCGTGGCAAGCGAAGCGAGGAAAAGATCTTCCGTTCCATTCCCGGTGCATCCGGCTTCCTGTTTGCGTGGACGCGGCATTTGTCTTCTTTGTCCGGTGTACTTTTCCGGTCAAGTTGGCACCGGCCCGCGCAACTGCCAGGGGCACTTTCCGATCCTGTCGGATCGGATAAAGATGGACAGGGGTCATGATCGGATCGGGTGGCGGTGTGCCGCATGTTTCCGCGTCCCCGTCAGACAAGGGGGAGGGGCAGGAGGATGGAAGAAACCTGGCGCTGGTTCGGACCGGAAGATCCGATCCCCCTCGATCATGTCCGTCAGGCGGGGGCTACCGGCATAGTTACCGCGCTGCACGATATTCCGCCCGGCGAGCCCTGGCCGGTTGCCGCGGTGCAGGCACGGCGCGACGCGATCGAGGCCGCGGGACTACGCTGGAGCGTGTGCGAGTCGATCCCGGTGCCGACCGGCATCAAGTGCCGGGACCATCACTGGCAGCACCTCGTCGGGGCGTGGAAGGACTCGCTCGTTGCCGTGGCGCGGGTGGGGGTGGGCGTGATCTGCTACAATTTCATGCCGGTGATCGACTGGACGCGCACCGAGCTTGCCCATGAAATGCCGGACGGGGCCAAGGCGCTGCGCTTCGATATGGTGGATTTCATCGGCTACGACGCCTTCGTGCTGCGCCGCGCCGGGGCGGCGGAGGACTATCCGGCGCCGCTGGTCGCGCAGGCCGAGGCGCGGATCGCGGCCCGCGACGCGGCGGCGCTGGCGCGGCTGGAGCGGACCATCATCGCCGGCCTGCCGGGCGGGGCGGGGGCGCAGACGCGGGAGACCATCGCCGCCGAGATCGTACGCTTCGACGGGCTGGACGATGCGGCGGTGCGCGCCAACCTGCACGATTTCCTGCGCGAGGTGGTGCCGGTGGCGGAAGAACTCGGCGTGCGGCTCGCGATCCACCCCGACGATCCGCCGGTGAAGCTGTTCGGCCTGCCGCGGGTGGTCTCGACGCTGGAGGATCTGGCGACGCTGTTCCAGGCAGTGCCCTCGCGGGCGAACGGGCTGACGCTCTGCGCCGGGTCGCTCGGGTCGCGTGCGGATAACGACGTGCTGGCGATCGCCGAGACGTTCCGAAGTCGCATCCATTTTGCTCATCTGCGCAACGTGGCACTGGACCCTGACGGGTCCTTCGTCGAGGCGCCGCATCTCGACGGGCGGACCGACATGGTGGCCCTGCTCGCCCTGCTGCTGCGCGAGGAACGCGAGGCGGCGGTGGCGGGGCGGCGGTCGTCGATCCCGCTGCGGCCCGACCACGGACATCTGCTCGCGGCGGATGCGGCGCGGCGGGTCAATCCCGGCTATTCCTATATCGGCCGGCTGCGCGGGCTGGCGGAATTGCGCGGCGTGATCCGCGCGCTCGAAGCCACGGGACGGGCTGCCTGATGTTCGTCGCCATCGGGGAATGCCTCGCGGAATTCGCGCCCAGCGAGGCGGGCGGATACGCGCTCGGCTTCGCGGGCGATACGTTCAATGCCGCCTGGGCGGCGCAGGTGCGGCTGCGCGGGGCGCTGAAGATGCGCTACGTGACCGCGATCGGGACCGACTGGATGTCGGATGCGATGCGCGCGCGGATCGAGGCGGCCGGGATCGATGCCGGCTTCGTGCGGCGGGTCGAGGGTGCTTCGGTCGGGCTATACGTGATCCGGGTTGAGGCGGGCGAGCGCTCCTTCGCCTATTGGCGCCGGCAGTCGGCGGCGACGCATCTGGCCGACGATCCCTATTTCCTCGCCCGGGCGCTGGCGGGCGCGCGGCTTGTGCTGGTCTCCGGCATCACCCTGGCCATCCTGCCGCCGGCGGGACGGGCAGCCCTGCTCGATGCCATCGACGCGGTGCGGGCGGCGGGGGCCGAGATCGCCTTCGATACCAATTACCGCCCGGCGCTGTGGCGCGACGCCGACGAGGCGCGGGAGACCGTCCGGCGCGTGCTGCCGCTGGTGGATATCGCGCTGCCGACCTTCGAGGACGAGGCCGCCCTGTTCGGCGACGCGGCGCCGGCGGCGACGGTCGCGCGGCTGGCGGCGGCAGGGGTGCGGGATGTCGTCGTCAAGAACGGCACGGCGGCGACGCTGGGGCGCTTTGGCGCGGAGCGCTTCGAGGTGGTGCCGCGCGAGGTGGTGATGCCGGTGGATTCGACTGGCGCGGGCGATGCGTTCAACGGCACTTTCCTTGCCTGCCGGATGCAGGGCATGACGCCAGCCTCTGCCGTGGCGGCGGCGCAGGCGGTGGCGGCGCGGGCGGTGCTGACGCGCGGCGCGCTGATCGCCGACGAGGGGTGAGCCGCGCTTAGAGCATCATCCGATCTTTTCGGATCGGATGATGCTCTGGCCCCGATAGATCCGCGCGGCGTTGCCGCCGAACACCGCCTCCATCGCATCAGGTGCCATCATCCCGGTGAGGGCTTCCGCCGCGCCGCGCCAGGCGTCGTAGGAGGCGGCGAGGGTGAGCACCGGCCAGTCGCTGCCCCAGAGAATCCTGTCTGGCCCGAAGGCGTCGAACACGGTGCGGACATAGGGGGCGAGCGCGTCGAAACCGGCACCCGGCTCGGCCTCGGTGATCAGGCCGGAGAGCTTGCAGGCGATCGCGGTGTCGGCGGCGAGGCGGTGCAGCGCCTCCGCCCAGGCGGCGTGGCCGCGCGCGGCGATCGCCGGCTTGGCGCCGTGGTCGAGCACCATGGCGAGGCCGGGATGCCGGCGCGCGAGTTCGCCGCAGCGCGACAGGTGCGCCGGGCGGACCAGCAGGTCGAGCACCAGGCCGGCGCGTTCCATCGCGGCGAGGGCGGGTTCGATTTCCGGGCGCAGGATCCAGTCGGGATCCGCGATGTCCTGCAGCATCGGGCGCAGGCCGGCGAGGCACGGTTCGCCGGCGAGGGCGGCGATGCGGGCCGGCGCGTCGTCCGCCGCGAGATCGGTCCAGCCGACGACAGCGCGGACGAAGCCGCCGGCGCGGGCGGCGATGTCGAGCAGGAAGCGCGTCTCCGCCTCGGTGGGCGCGGCCTGTACGAGGATGACGGCGTCGATCCCCGTCGCGGTGCGGCGGGCCTCGTTGAGCGTGATCTCGCGGCAGATCGGCAGGTCCGGCGTCAGCCAGCCATAGTCGCCACGGGCGGGCGACCAGAGATGCAGGTGGGCATCGATGCGCATCAGGCGGTCAGCGCGCGGTCGAGATGGACATAGCCACCATCGACGACGTGATGCTGGCCGGTGACGTGCGAGGCGGCGGCGGAGAGCAGGAAGACGACGCTCGCCGCGATTTCCGCCGGCGTGGTCATGCGCGCACCGAGCGGGATGGTGCGGGTGATGGCGGCGCGGCGGGCCTCGGGGTCGGGCTGGGCGGATAGCCACTGGTCATACATCGGCGTGGCCACCTCGGCGGGCAGGACGGCGTTGACCCTGATGCCATCGGCCGCGAGTTCGGCGGCCCATTCGCGGGTGAGGCCGAGCAGGCCGCCCTTGGCCGCGGCATAGCCGCTGGTGCCGCCCTGGCCGGTGAGGGCGACCTTGGAGGCGATGTTCACCACCGCGCCGCGCGACTGGCGCAGATGCGGCAGGCAGAGATGCATCAGGGTGAAACATTGCACGAGATTGCGTTCGAGCGAGGCGCGGAAGGCGGCGAGGGCTGCATCGAGCGTGCCGCCAAGCCCGGCGCGGTCGTTCACGCCGGCATTGTTCACCAGGCCGTCGATCCGGCCGTGGCGCGTGGCGATGGCGGCAATGGCCTTGGCACAGGCGGCGGCATCGGTCAGATCGAGGCGGTGATGCTCGCAGGTGGCTGCGGCGCGGTCGAGCACTACGGGAACGGCGCCGGCACCAGCAAGCGTATCCACCACCGCGGCGCCAATCCCCGAGGCGCCGCCGGTGACGATGACGATCTTTCCCTTGAGCCCCAGCTCCATCGTTTTCTCCCTCTCTTGCGGATCTTGCGTGTTTTATTTTCGTATTCGCAATGAAAAACGTCTGATGTTTCGGCGAGGCTATCAACCGGGTCTTCACCGCGCAAGCCGGCTCACGATCCCGCAAAGGTGAGGGATGGGCGCGCGCTTGGCGCTTGTAAGCATTGCTGCATATCGATATTCTGCACCCAAATAGGCCGGTGCGGAATGAAGCGCCGGCAAAGGGAGGAAAAACGATGCGAGCGAACGACCCAGGAACGGGCGCGCCGGTCGGAACGGATGTCGCGGCATGAGCGCACCCGCCCTTGAGGTGCGTGGCGTCGACAAGCGGTTCGGCGCAGTCGAAGTCCTCCGCGACGTGTCGCTCGAAGTGGCCCCCGGCGAAGTCCTCGGCGTGGTCGGCGACAACGGGGCCGGCAAATCCACCCTGATGAAGGTGATTTCCGGCGTGCACCGGGCCGATTCCGGATCGATCCGGCTCTGCGGGGCGGAGATGTCGTTCCGCTCGCCGCGCGATGCGCGCAATGCGGGGATCGAGACGATCTACCAGGATCTCGCCCTCGCCGATCATCTCGATGTGGGTGCCAATATCTTCCTCGGCCGCGAGCCGATGCGACGCTTCATGGGCTTCGTGCCGATGCTCGACGAGCGGAAGATCCATGGCGAGATCGCCGCCCTGCTGGCGCGGATCGAAAGCCATATTCCCGACCCGATGACGCGGGTGCTCGACCTTTCCGGCGGGCAGCGGCAGGCGGTGGCGATCGCGCGCGCGCTTTACTGGCGGGCGAAGGTCGTCATCATGGACGAGCCGACGGCGGCCCTTGCCGTGATGGAAACCGAGAACGTGCTGAAGATGGCGCGGCAGCTCGCCGGCGAGGGCATCGGCGTGCTGTTCATCGGCCACAACCTCGTCGAGATCCTCAAGGTCTGCGACCGGGTGATGGTGATGTATCGCGGGCGCAAGGTGTTCGACGCGCGCTCGGCCGAGACGTCCCAGACCGAACTGATCCGCTACATGACCGGCTATGCGGATGCTGAAACCAACGAAGCCGAAAGGGAACATCCATGAACTTACGCAAGTCACTGCTCGGTGCCGCGGCGGTCGCGCTGCTCGGCGCCATCGGGGCTGCGCCGGCCATCGCGGCCGCGCCCACCGTTCATTCGCTGCCGGTGCCGGCCAATCCGGCGAAGCACTACCATTTCACGCTCATCACCAAATCCAACGCCTCGCCCTACTGGCTCGCGGTGCGTGAGGGTGCGGATGCGGCGGCGAAGAAATTCGGCGTTTCGGTCGCCTTCGAGGCGCCGGCCAGCGGCACCGACCTCGCCGGGCAGATCGGCATGGTCAATAACGCGGTGACCGGCGGCACTGACGGCATCATCCTCGCCGCGCAGAATCCGCAGGCGCTGCTCAAGCCGGTGAAGTCGGCAATCGCGCATCACATTCCGGTGGTGACGGTGGATTCCGGCCTGTCGCCCAATATTTCGGACTGCTTCCTCGCCACCTCGAATGTCGGGGCCGCGGCGGCGCTTGCGAAATACACGGCCGACCACCTGATGGGCGGCAAGGGGCAGTATGCGATCGTCGACTTCAACCATACAGCCTCGACTGGAATCGCCCGGCCGAAAGGGTTCATGCTCGGCATGAAATCCTATCCGCACATCAGGAAGATGGGGCCGATCCAGTATTCGAACAACGATGTCAGCGCCGGGTTGCGGATCGCGACCACGATGCTCACGCAGTATCCGCATCTCAAGGTGATCTTCGGCGCGAATGACCGTGCCGCGCTCGGCCCGGCCGAGGCGGTGCAGCGTGCGCATGCCAAGGTGAAGGTCGTCGGGTTCGATGCCGACCTTGGCGAGATCGCGCTGGTGAAGTCGGGGATCATCCAGGCCTCGATCCTGCAATCGCCCTACGACATGGGCTATTACGCGGTGGTCGCGCTGCTCGACAAGCTCGACGGCAAGACGCTGCCGAAGCGGATCAATACGCCGTATTTCCTGCTGACGCCGAAGAATCTCGGCTCCAGCCAGGCGACGGCGGCGATCCGCCAGTACGCGCCCAAATATAACCCCGCGGGCTGAGGGAGGCTGGCGGGCGATGGACCAGCAGGCACGAACAGCCGCGCTCGATATCGAGTCCATGCCGCGCGGGCGCATGCTGTGGCGCTTCGTCCGCCAGATCGCCTTCGCGCTGATCAGCATCGTCGTGCTCGTCGTCGTGTTCGGCGTGCTGAACCCCCGCTTCCTGAGCGGGGGGAACTGGTTCCACATCGCCCAGCAGGTCGCGGTGATCGCGATTCTGGCGACGGGGCAGACCTTCATCATCGCGACCGCCGGGATCGACATTTCGCAGGGCTCGGTGGTCGCGCTGTCGTCGATGATCTGCGCCATCGCAATCGTCGATGCGCATATGCCACCAGCGATCGCGATCGTGCTGACACTCGCGCTGGGGGCGGTGATCGGCGCGATCATCGGGCTCTCGGTGGTCGCGCTCGGCGTGCCGCCCTTCATCGCCACACTGGGCATGCTCGCCGTGGCGCTCGGGGCGGCGCTGCTGACCACCAACGGCACGCCGGTGTTCGGCCTGCCGAACGGGTTCCAGGAGATTTCGCAAGGCACCGTGCTGGGCTTTCCCAACATGGCGTGGATCGCGGTGCTGCTCGCGCTGTTCTCGGCCTATCTGCTGAACAAGACGCGGTTCGGCCGCTATACGCTCGCGATCGGCAGCAATGCCGAGGCGGCGCGGCGGGTCGGCATCAACGTGCCGCGGCATCTGCTGCTGGTCTATGTGTTCGGCGGGATCGTGTCCTCGCTCGCCGGTGTGATCTATCTCGCCTACACGGCGGCGGCGCAGCCGACTTCGGGGGGGAATTACGAACTCTATGCGATTGCCGCGGTGGTGATCGGCGGCGGATCGCTGTTCGGCGGGGTCGGGACGATCCTCGGCAGCATCCTCGGCGCACTGCTGATGACGATCCTGAAGAACGGCACGCAGCTGGCGGGCATTTCGCCCTATGTCGAGCAGGTGATTCTCGGGATCGTGGTGGTCGGCGCCGTCTATGTCGACAATCTGCGGCGGCGACTGCGCTGAGCTGAAAGCCGCCGGCCGGATGCGGGGCATCCGGCCGGTCGGGGCAGGCGATCAGGCGAGGTCGAAGCGGTCGAGCTCCATGACCTTGGTCCAGGCGGCGACGAAATCCTGCACGAAGGCGGCCTCGCCGTCCTGCGTGCCGTAAACTTCGGCGAGCGCGCGGAGCTGGGAGTTCGAGCCGAACACGAGATCCACCCGCGTTGCCGTCCACTTCACCGCGCCGCTCTTGCGGTCGCGCAGCTCGTAGACGCCTTGCTCGGCGGTGGGGTGCCAGCTCATGCCCATGTCGAGCAGGTTGACGAAGAAGTCGTTCGTCAACGCGCCGGGGCGGGTGGTGAAGACGCCATGCTTCGCCCCGCCGACATTGGCGCCGAGGGCGCGCATGCCGCCGATCAGCGCCGTCATCTCGGGAGCCGTCAGCGTCATCAGCTGAGCGCGATCGATCAGCTGTTCCTCCGGCGCGCGCGGGTCGCCCTTGCCGAGGTAGTTGCGGAACCCGTCGGCCTTCGGCTCCAGCACCGCAAAGGAGGCGGTGTCGGTCTGTGCCTCGGTCGCGTCGGTGCGGCCGGGGGTGAAGGGCACGGTGACGTCATGGCCTGCCGCTTTCGCCGCCGCTTCGACAGCGGCACAGCCGCCGAGCACGATCAGGTCGGCCAGCGAGACCTTCTTGCCGCCGGTTGCTGCCGCGTTGAACTCGGCCTGCACCTTTTCGAGTGCGGCGAGCACCTTGGCGAGTTCAGCCGGTTCATTCGCCGCCCAGTCCTTCTGCGGGGCAAGGCGGATGCGCGCACCGTTGGCGCCGCCGCGCTTGTCCGAGCCGCGGAAGGTCGCCGCCGAGGCCCAGGCGGTCAGCGCGAGGCGGGTCGGCGCGATGCCGGTGGCGAGAATCTTTGCCTTCAGCGCCGCGATGTCCGCCGCGTCGATCAGCTTGTGGTCCACGGCCGGGACGGGATCCTGCCAGATCAGCGTCTCGGACGGGACGAGCTTGCCGAGATAGCGCGAGACCGGGCCCATGTCGCGATGGGTGAGCTTGAACCAGGCGCGGGCGAAGGCATCGGCGAACTCGTCCGGATTCTGGTGGAATCGGCGCGAGATCTTCTCATAGGCCGGGTCCATGCGCATCGACAGGTCGGTGGTCAGCATGGTCGGGCGATGCTTCTTGGCTGCGTCGAACGCATCGGGGATCACGTCACCCGCGTCCTTCGCAACCCACTGCCAGGCACCAGCGGGGCTCTTGGTCAGTTCCCATTCGTAGTTGAACAAATTGTCGAAATAATAGTTGCTCCACTGCGTGGGCGTCTGCGTCCAGGTGACTTCCGGCCCGCCGGTGATGGCATCGCCGCCTTTGCCCGAGCCGAAGTTGCTGATCCAGCCGAGACCCTGCTGCTCGATCGGTGCAGCTTCCGGCTCTGGCCCGACCAGGGCAGCGTCGCCGGCGCCATGGCATTTGCCGAAGGTGTGGCCGCCGGCGATCAGGGCGACGGTTTCCTCGTCGTTCATCGCCATGCGGGCGAAGGTCTCGCGAATGTCGTGCGCTGCCGCCACCGGGTCGGGCTTGCCGTTGGTCGCGATCGCCGCTGTAGCGTTCATCGCCGAGCCAGGTCTTCTCAGGCCCCCAGTAAACGTCTTCTTCAGGCTCCCAGGTATCGGCGCGGCCGCCGCCAAAGCCAAAGGTCTTGAAGCCCATAGCTTCGAGCGCAACGTTGCCGGCGAGAACCATCAGGTCGGCCCAGGAGATCTTGCGGCCGTATTTCTGCTTGATCGGCCAGAGAAGGCGCCGGGCCTTGTCGAGATTCGTGTTGTCGGGCCAGCTGTTGAGCGGGGCGAAGCGCTGCTGGCCAGTGCCGGCACCGCCGCGGCCATCGCCGATACGGTAGGTGCCCGCGGCGTGCCAGGCCATGCGCACGAAAAGGGGGCCGTAATGGCCGAAGTCGGCCGGCCACCATTCCTGCGAGTCCGTCATCAGCGCCTTGAGGTCGTGGGTCAGCGCATCCAGGTCGAGGCTCTTGAATTCGGTGGCATATTCGAACGCCGGGGTCATCGGGTTCGAGAGCGCGGAATGCTGGTGCAGGATCTTGAGGTTGATCTGGTTCGGCCACCAGCCGGCGTTCGAGTGGTTACCCGCCTGAGTATGCTGGCGGACGTCGCCGGTGAAGGGACATTTCGCTTCTGCTGACAAGGGATCCTCCTTGGAATGTTGGACTGCCGCGACATCGGCCTAGCGACAAGAAATCGATCGGTCCAATCCATTTTATGGAATAAGAGAATAGGTTTTGCCTATTGAAACGCGCCGGTAACACTGGGATGTCTGGCCGGATGTCGAATTGGTGCGTCGCAGCACATGAAATCGCTTGCGAGACCGCCGTGGAGCGCGATACGAAATGTGCGATGACGTTTCGTATGTGCGACTGACGCACAATTTGCAGAGACCCTACGGCGCCTGCACCATGTTCTGAAGGGAGAGATCGTGTCCATGACCGAGGCCTTTATTTGCGAATATGTCCGCACACCGTTTGGCCGGTATGGCGGCGCGCTTTCTGCGGTGCGGGCGGACGATCTTGCGGCGGTGGCGATCCGTGGCGTGGTTGCACGGGCGGCGGGGCTGGATCCGGCGGCGATCGACGAGGTGCTGTTCGGCTGCGCCAACCAGGCCGGCGAGGATAACCGCAATGTGGCGCGCATGGCCCTCCTGCTCGCCGGGTTGCCCGAGAGCGTGCCGGGGGCCACGGTCAACCGGCTCTGCGGCTCCGGGCTGGACGCGGTGGGCAGTGCGGCGCGGGCAATCCGGCTTGGCGAGGCTTCCATCGCCATCGCCGGCGGGGTCGAGAACATGAGCCGGGCCCCCTTCGTGATGCCAAAGGCAACCGCGGCGTTCGACCGTTCGAACGCGGTCTATGACACAACGATTGGCTGGCGTTTCGTCAATCCGCAGATGAAGGCGCAATTTGGCGCCGAATCGATGCCGGAGACCGGCGAGAACGTTGCGGCGGATTTCAATGTCTCGCGTGAGGACCAGGATCGGTTCGCCCTTGCCAGCCAGCAGAAATGCAAGGCGGCCGCCGAGGCCGGCTTCTTCGCCGGCGAGATCACCCCGGTGATCATCAAGGGCCGCAAGGGTGATACGGTGATCGACACCGACGAGCATCCGCGTCCGGAAACGACGCTGGAAGGACTGGCAAAGCTGAAGACGCCGTTCCGCGACCCTGGCACGGTGACGGCGGGTAACGCCTCCGGTGTGAATGACGGGGCGGCGGCGCTCATCCTCGCGTCGGAAGAATCGGCGAAGGCGCATGGGTTGGTGCCGCGCGGGCGGGTGATCGGCATGGCGACGGCGGGCGTGCCACCGCGCATCATGGGGATGGGGCCTGCCCCTGCGGTCAAGAAACTGCTGGCGCGCACTGGTGTGGCGCTGGAAGAGATCGACGTGATCGAGCTGAATGAGGCTTTCGCCTCGCAAGCGCTGGCAGTGACCCGCGACCTCGGGCTGGCGGATGACGATCCCCGCGTTAACCCGCATGGTGGCGCGATCGCGCTCGGTCATCCGCTTGGCGCCTCCGGGGCGCGGCTGGCGGGCACCGCGCTGCGGGCGCTGGAGGCGCGCGGCGGGCGGCGGGCGATCGCGACGATGTGCGTCGGCGTGGGCCAGGGCATTGCGGTTCTGATCGAGCGGGTGTGAGACGATGATCGACAAGTTTGTGCCCTCGATCGAGGCGGCGCTGGAGGGGATTGGCGATGGTGCCGCGATCATGGTGGGCGGGTTCGGCGCAGTGGGGCAGCCGAATGAGCTGATCGACGCGCTGGCGGCGCGCAACCTGCGGGGGCTTACGCTGATTGCCAACAATGCAGGTGGGGATTTCGGCGGAATGCCCAAGCTCATCGAGCGTGGAGGCATTGCCAAGGTGATCTGCTCCTATCCCCGGGCAAGCCGGCGGACGGCATTCGACGAACTCTATGAGGCTGGGAAGATCGAACTGGAGCTGGTTCCGCAAGGCACACTTGCAGAACGTATCCGTGCTGCAAATGCAGGGATCCCGGCTTTCTTCACGCCGACCTCGGCGGGCACCGAACTGGCAGCCGGCAAGGAAACCAAGCGGATCAACGGGCGGGATTGTGTGCTGGAATACGCGATCGAGGCCGATTTCGCGCTGATCGAAGCCTGGGCCGCGGACCGTTGGGGGAATCTGACATTCAGACGGGCTGGCCGGAACTTCAACCAGATCATGGCGGGGGCGGCCAAGGTAACGGTGGCGAGCGTACATCGGCGAGTTGAACTGGGCGCTCTCGATCCGGACCGGATCGTCACGCCGGGAATTTTCGTCGATCGCGTGGTGATGGTGTCGGAGCCGATGGAAGGTGAGGCGGCGTGATGGGGGATACGATGATGCGGCAGGGCTGGTCGCGTGCCGAGATGGCGGCACGTGTTGCAACGGACATTCCCGAGGGCTGGGTGGTCAATCTCGGCATCGGGTTGCCGACTCAGGTGGCAAACCATGTCCCCGTGGATCGGGAGGTGATCTTTCACTCCGAGAATGGGATTCTGGGAATGGGGCCTGCTCCGGGCGAGGGGGAGGAGGATCCGTTCCTGATCAACGCGGGCAAGCAGCCGGTCACGTTGCGACCGGGAGCCTCGATTGTCGGCCAGGCGGACAGTTTCGCGATCATTCGCGGGCGGCATCTCGATCTGTGCGTGCTCGGCGGCTACCAGGTGGCGGCGAATGGCGACCTCGCCAACTGGTCGGTCGGGCGCAAGGGGGTTGCGCCGGCAGTTGGCGGGGCGATGGATCTTGGCGCTGGTGCGGCGAGGGTCTGGGTGTTGATGGAGCACTGCACAAGAGAGGGCGAGCCAAGGCTGGTCGAGCGTTGCACCTATCCGCTGACCGCGCTGGGTTCGATCACCCGCGTCTATACCGATCTCGCGGTCATCGACATCACCCCGGAGGGGTTCGTGCTGCGGGATCTGGCGCCGGGTGTCACCGCCGATCAGGTGCGTGAACGCACGGGTGCGCCACTTGCCGTGAAGGCGTGAAGGGCGGTTCCTTCTGCATGAGGGTCTTCACGGTGTGAGAATGATGCTGCTGGAGTTTCGCGGCAGCATGTAGACCGTGGATGACATGTCGAAGGGGCCGAGCTTGAGGAAGTCAAGCGCCGGGGCAAACGGATATTCGATCTGGCCGAGCAATACCGACGTGTTCGGCTGGTCGAGCGAGGTTGGAATGTTGATGGTCTGGCCGACAGTCAGCGCGGAGGCGTTGTAGCCTTGGCTCCACGCCACCGTGGCGTTGCCGTTGCCATCGATCGCGATGCTCGAGATCACGATTTCGATCGGCGTCGCCGGATAGGGCGCAAGGATGTTCGTCCCAGCCGCGAAAATGTCCTGCAGTTGCGAGCCTGCGCTGATGCTCGTGTATTGCGACACGATGTTCATGATCGTGGAGTTGGTCTGCCCGACAAGCTGGTAGACGATCACGGCCTGTTCGATTTCCGTCGTCGCGAAGAAGAACAGCAGAAGCACCGGCAGGATGAGCGCGAATTCCACCGCCGCCCCGCCCTTGCGGCTGCGGCACAGACTCGCGAGGCACCGGAACAGACGCCGCGGTATCGGCTCGCCGCTATGCCGGTCAGTAAGGTTCATTGCGGAACACTGCCGTTGCCTCAAGCAGCCGCTGGCTGCCATTTACTGTCGCGAAGCTGAAATTCAGCGGTCCGGCAAAGACCGGTAGCTGATAGAAAACCTGTACCAGCACGATGTCTCCGGGTCCGCCCAGGCTGTAGAGCAGGGTTGATGTATTGAAGTTGCCGTTGACGACCGGATTGACCTGCGTGATGGCGCTGAAGGAAGGGAAGGTCTGAACATTGACGTTGAGACTGGCGCAGGTGAGCAATGGGCTGCCCTCGGCACAGACATCCTGAAGGAATTGCTGTGCAGTCATTCCTGATGTCTGGGCCTGACCGGTCATGATCAGGCGGGCAGTCTGTTGTGTCGCGTTTTGCAGTACTTCCTGTGAAAAAAATATCAATCCTGACTGGATGATGGCAAAGATCAATGCGAAATATGGTATTGCGACAAGCGCGAATTCTACGGCGGCAGCGCCTCGTGTATCGCTGGCAAAGCCTTTCATCGACAGCGAGCGTTGGCGCTGCTTGACCCACCGATGATGTTTGAGGTTCCGGAGCATGGCTATGCGCCGTTACTTTGAAAGGTAGGATGATTGTACGGCGCTATTGAACAGTGCTGACATTGCGGCTGAAATATCGCCGCCGGTCTGCACTTCAAAATAAAGTCCAGGTGAAGCGCATTGCTGCAGCGTCGGGGATATATTGCTTTGAAAAGGAGCAATATAAGTATTGTACCATGAATTTGTCGGGAGTGGGAGATATTCTGTATAAAGCACAGCGATACGGATACCGCGACTTTTTATATTTGAACACAGATTTGCATTTAGAACTGACTGTTGGCGCCCGCCATTTACGTTCTCGTCTTCGACCCCGTCCGTCACAAAGAACAATACCTCCTGAGGTGTATCGCCATACGTTCTGGTGCCGTTCCCCGGATTAGGCATGATTGCGTTGATCCCGTTCAGGGCGGTATCGTAGTCGGTATCCTCATCGTCATTATTGTAGCTCGACGTGAGCCAGTTGTTCGAATACACCTCAAGCTGCTGTATGTTCGATGCTTCGGTCTGTGCCTGCGTCAGGTCAGAGGTTAACGGTTCGATGGAGTTCAACCCGACGTCGAACGTGTAAATTGCCATCCGGTAGGTGCTGCCATTCTGATTTTCGGTATTTTGCGCCGTTGTCATCAGATCTTGTGTTGCCTGGCGCAGCGTATCGATCCGCAGGGTCACGCCGAGGCTGCGGGCGAGCGCGTAATTATCCTCCTGAAGACCGTCATTCCAGGGGGCCTGCTCGTGGCAGCCGAAGGCGCAGCCGCCCTGCGAGGACGTGTTGGCGACCATCGTATCGATGCCGGCCTGCGTCGCGGCGATAGCCATTGAAGGTGAATCGTCAAGCAGAAGGTAAAAGTCGATATTCGGTGCGAGAGTGGTCGTCGCGGTAGCCTGGCCGCCAATCTCAATTCCACTTGAGCCCATGATGCCCGGCAGAATCGAGTTCGATTTTGCCTGGTACTGCACCGTCGCAGTCTGCAGGTTGCCGTTGGCACTGATGCTTACAGTCACGCCACTGGCATTGTAGTCGATTCCGCTGAGCGAAAGAGCCTGTGCGTTGAAGACGTTTTCAGCCTTCGTGATGGCCGCTGTCTGACCCGCTGCGACCATGGCGGGCGTCACAGCAGCGAGGGCGGCGGCATCGGCATAGGTTTCCAGTTGCGCCTTGCGGTCGACCGCAAGACCATAATCGACACCGACACCCAGAACGAATACCAGAGTCAGCGATACCAGTGCAGTGATGATCGCGATGTTGCCGCGGCGATCATTCCGCAGGATCCTTACGATGTTCCGACGTGCCGACATGCATGCGAACCCGTTTTATCTCAAAATCGCTTACTGAAGCTGAGCGCTCAAGGTAAGAATAGCTCTGTAGAGGGGGCCGGACGTTTATGAAAATATCCGGCCACTACCTCTGCACCCAAGCATTTCTGAATCACCTCAAATACGACGCATTAATTTGAAAAGGTGAAAAAATGATTAATTCAGGATGCTGTTATCTTGGATTGATCGATCAGATCAGAAATCTTCCCAGCTCTCCGCGGCGGCCTCCATCTCTGGTGCCTGCCGGGTTACGGCAACAGGCTTGGTGGTATGGCGCGCGGACAGACGACGGGTTGTCGCCTGGGAGTTCGGCCGTGCCGGTGTTGGCGAGGCGATGTTGCCGAAATCGAAACGCTGGATCAGGGTTGCGAGCTGTTCGACCTCCTGTGCGAGGCTATGGCTCGCGGCAGTCGACTGCTGCACCATCGCGGCATTTTGCTGCGTCGCCCGATCCATCTGGCTGACTGCATCGTTGACCTGGATAAGCCGCGCCGAGTTGCCCTGCGCGCCTGCTGCGATTACGCTGACCACTTGGTTGATTTCAGTGACCTGGGCAACGATCCGCTCAAGGGCCTTGCCTGTTTCCGCCACTTGTTCGACGCCTGAGGTAACCTGCTGGTTGGAGGTCGAGATCAGTGTCCTGATCTCCTTCGCAGCGTCTGCCGAGCGCTGGGCAAGAGCCCGCACTTCCGATGCGACCACGGCAAAGCCCCGTCCGGCTTCACCGGCGCGAGCCGCCTCGACGCCGGCGTTCAGCGCAAGCAGATTGGTCTGGAAGGCAATTTCATTGATGACACCGATGATGTTGCCAATCTGGTCGGCGGAGGCCTCGATCTCGCCCATCGCCGCCACGGCGCGAGCGACGACCGCGCCACCGCTTTCGGCATCTTTCATCGCCGTGCTCACCGCCTCGCGGGCATGTGCCGCATTGTCGGCTGTACCGCTGACGGTTTCCGTGATTTCCGCCAGCGTAGCCGCAGCCTCCTCGATGGTGGCGGCCTGCTGCTCGGTGCGCCGGGCGAGATCGTCGGCCGCGGTAGCGATTTCTCCGGTGCCGGAACGGATTGCCGAGGCATTGGCGGCAATGACCTGGAGCAGTTCCTGCAAATGGTCCATCGCGGCGTTGAAGTCCGTACGCAGGCGTTCGTAGCCATTTGCGAAGGCGGTCGTCAGACGGAAGCTGATCCGCCCGGCGGCGAGATTTTCGAGGCCGGTGGCAAGCGAGTCGACGACGAGTGCAAGGTCTCGCGCCGCCTGATCGCGTTCCGCCGCGGCGCGGGCGGCCTCCGCTTCGCGCGCCTCGCGTGCCTCGCGGGCCTCGGCTTCGAGCTGCCCCTTCTCGATACCCGCGGCCTTGAAGACCTCCACGGCGCGCGCCATCCCGCCAATCTCGTCGTTACGCTCGACATAGGGAACAGGTGTCGTGGTGTCGCCCTTCGAGAGCCGGGTCATCGCCCCCGTCATTGCGCGGAGGATGGCCGCGATATTCCGCTGAATGAAATACATCGCCAGGAGAAAGAACAGAAACACCGGAACGAAGATTTCCGCGATACGGGTAATATTCTCCCACAATGCGGCGTGGATCTCGCTGACATAAACGCCGGTGCCGATCACCCAGTCCCACCCCGGGACTTTTGCCATATACGAAATCTTTTCCAAAGGCTTTTTGCCGTTGGCTTTCGAGATGTAATATTCGTTGAACACCGGGTGACCAGCCAGCGCGCCCTCAAGCATCGGGCGGATGATGTAATGGCCGTAGGCGTCCTTGCTGTCGAGACGGTTCTTGCCGAGCATCGACTTCTTGGCGTGCTGGATGATCGTGCCGTCCTTGTCGTCCACGAAGTAGTAGTTTCCGTGATCGAAGCGCGTGGCGCCGATGATTTCCAGCGCGATGGCCTGGGCGCGATCTTTCGGCATGGCGCCGTATTTCACGAGGCGGGCAAACGACGACGCGATCGCGACGGCGTTGTTCACCAGCGTGCGCACTTCTGCCTTGCGATCAGCAAGCTCGAGGCGATAGGCCCCGAGCAGGCTGATGGCCAGGGCGGCCGCCGCCATCGTGATGCCGAACAGGCCGATCGTTGCGAATTGATGTCGGATCGAGAGTTTCTGCAGCACGGAAAATCCTCATTTTCAAAAGCAGGTGCAGCAAACCAGAAAATGCTTAATGAAAGATTGGGCTGCCGGGCCGCTCTGCGTTCCCGCCACCGGTCGATGCGACAGCCCGGACGCTGCGGGTCTTGATCCTGGTCAAGGCGCCAGCGCCCCACGCGCCTAGGCTCTGGTCCCGGACCATCAGGGTCTGGAATACCAGACAGGGATTGTCGCCATGACCGTGAAGCTGCAGATTACCTTCAAGGACATCGACCGTTCTCCCGCGCTTGAGGCGCGCATCCGCGAGAAGGCGGAGGTGCTGGGGCGGTTCGAGGGACGGATCCTGCGCTGCCATGTCATCATCGAGGCGCCGCACCGGCATCACCACAAGGGCAAGCTCTACCGTGCGCGGATCGAGATCGCGGTGCCGCGGGGCGATATCGTGATCAACCGAGAAAGTCCCGAGAACCACGCGCACGAGGATCCGTATGTCGCGGTTCGCGACGCGTTCGATGCCGCGGTGCGCAAGCTGGAAGACCATGCGCGGCGGCTCGACAATGCGGTGAAGCACCACGCGGAGGCGCTGGCGCATGGTCAGGTGGTCCGGTTCGTCGCCGATGCCGAATACGGGTTCATTGCCACCGATGACGGGCGAGAGGTGTATTTTCACCGCAACAGTGTGGCCGGAAACGGGTTCGGGCGGCTGCGCGTGGGTGATGCCGTGCGCTTTGCGGCGGCCGAGGGGCGGGACGGGCCGCAGGCGAGCCTCGTGCGTCCCGCAGCGCGGGGCGGCTGACAGTTGTTCCGCGGCGTGCTTTGATCGCAACCGATGATGCTGTTCCGGGATGAGGCAGAGTGAAGGATCCTTACGACGTTCTTGGTGTGGCGCGGGATGCGGGTCAGGATGAGATAAGGCGGGCCTATCGACGGCTCGCGAAGGACCATCATCCCGACCTCAACCCCGGCAATGCGGCGGCGGAGGCGCGGTTCAAGGACGTTTCGGCGGCCTATCACCTGCTGTCCGACGCCGATCAGCGCGCCCGGTTCGACCGCGGCGAGATCGATGCCGAAGGGCAGGAACGCGCGCGGCACGGCACCTGGCGCGACTATGCCGAGACCGGCGAGGGCGCGCGCTACGGCGGTGGCGGTGGCGCCTGGACCACCGACGATCTCGAGGCCATGTTCGGTTCGATGTTCGGCGGCGGCGGACGGCGCGGTGGGCCGGGGCGCGGGCAGGACCGGCATTATTCCATGACGATCGGCTTCGTTGAGGCTGTGGCTGGCGGCACAAGGAGGCTGTCGCTGCCCGATGGCGGCACGCTCGACGTGCGGATTCCTCCTGGCACCGAGGACGGGCAAATGCTGCGCCTGCGCGGCAAGGGCGGAGTGGGATGGAATGGTGGGCCGGCAGGCGATGCGCTGATCCGCGTGAGTGTGACGCCGCACCGCTTCTTCACCCGCGAGGGACAGGACATTCGGCTCGATCTGCCGGTGACGCTGGCCGAGGCGGTGCTGGGTGGGCAGGTCGAGGTGCCGACGCCGGGTGGCGCGGTGCGGATGCGGGTTCCTGCAGGGTCGGACAGCGGTACGGTATTGCGACTGCGCGGCCGCGGCGTGGCGGCGCATGGCACCGCCGCCGCGGGCGATCTCTACGCGACGCTGCGGGTTGTCATCGGCAAGGCGGACCCGGCGCTGGAGGCGTTCCTGCGCGGCTGGACGCCGGAGGAGACGCCCGATCCGCGCGCCGGGATGACCGAGACGGAGGTGCCGTCATGAGCGAAGGGGTGACGATCGAGGTCGTCATCGCCGAGGTGGCGGGGCTGGCACGGGCCGATCTCGAACGCTGGCTGGCGCTGGAATGGGTGCGCCCGGCGCGGGCTGGGGGAGGCTGGCGGTTCCATGGCATCGATATCGCGCGGGTGCGGCTGATCCACGAGCTCGCGTCCGACCTGCTTGTGGACGAGGAGGCGATGCCGGTGGTGCTCTCGCTGCTCGACCAGCTCTACGATGCCCGCCGGCGGATGCGCGCACTGGCCGAGGCGATCGCCGCGGCTCCGGAGGGACCGCGGCGCGCAGTGCTCGAATGCATCGCCGCCGCTCAGGAGCCGCCGAACCAGTTATAGCCCTGCCGCACCCAGTAGCCGCTGGGGAAGGTGTTGGTGACGCCGAGGGCGACGATCGATTTCGGGTTCTTGTAGCCGAGCTTGGTCGGAATCCGCAGCCGCACCGGCGCGCCGAACGGGGCGGTGAGCGGCGCGCCGAGAAAATCGAGTGCGAGGATCGTCTGGGGGTGCAGGGCGGAAGCCATGTCGATGCTCTCGTAATACCCGTCGGCGCACTGGAACGAGACATAGCGCGCCTTGAGATCGGCATTCACCCGTCGCAGGAAATGGCCGAGCGGCACACCACTCCACTGGCCGACAACGCGCCAACCCTCGACGCAGGCGAGGCGGGTGATCTGGCTCTCCTGCGGCAGGGCGCGCAGTTCGGCGAGGCGCCAGTGCCGCTTGTCGCCGATGCGGCCGGTGAGGCCGAGGCGCCAGGTCGCGAGATCGACGCGCGGCGCCTGGTCGATGCTGTAGAAGGCGTTGAAGCGCGGCGGCCTTGTGATGGCGGAGGCCGGGAAGGTCGGCGCCAGCGTATGCCGGTCGAACAGGGCAGCCTGCACCTCGTCGTTCCAGCGCGACATCGCGGTGAGCGCGCGGTCCGCAAGGTCGGGATGTTTCAGGTCGTCGTAGTCGCAGCCGGTGAGGCTGGCGGCGGCGCCGAAGGCGAGGCTGCGGCCGAGCAGGGCGCGGCGGTTGAGGAGCGTGCGCATGGGTCTTACTCCGCGGCTTCGGTTATTTTGGGGAGAGGATCGGGCAGGCGGCCGCCGGTGATCATCGCGGGGAGGACGCGCGGCACCAGGGCGACCAGCAGGACATGGACGATCAGGAAGCCGGAAATCCCGGCCATCGCGACGAAGTGGACAACGCGGGAATCGAAGAATCCGCCGAACAGATCCGACAGGTACCAGAGCTGCACCGGCTTCCAGACCGCAAGCCCCGACAGCACGGCGAGAACGCCGAGCGCGATGACCCCGAGATAGAGCACCCGCTGCACCGCGTTGTAGACGCCGACTTCATGCGGCAGGTGCAGGCGCAGGGCGGCCCAGATGTCGCGCAGCACGGCGCGGGGCGTGACCGGCAGCAGCTTGCGGCGGAAATGGCCACTTGCCGTGCCCCAGACGAGATAGGCGAGCCCGTTGAGCATCAGCAGCCAGATCGCGGCGAGATGCCAGGCGATCGCCCCGCCCAGCCATTGCCCGATCGTCGCCCATTGCGGGAAGGTGAAGGGCAGGAAGGGAGAGGCGTCGTAGATCTCCCAGCCGCTGCCGATCAGCGTGATGATGGCGATTGCGTTCAGCCAGTGCATGATTCGCAATGGCAGCGGGTGGATGGGGCGGTATCGGCGCATTTTCGGTTTCCTCGCTTGTTGTTGCGGTGGCGCCATGATGCGCCCGCCGCGGCGCCGGGGTCGAGGTATCGAAACGATGACCAAACGGCATTGGATCGGCCGCGCATGGCCGGTCATGTTTGCGGGGCGGACCACGATGACCGGTCCGCAGGAAGCAGACCGGGGCGCCGCCCCCCACACAGAGGAGACCACCATGATCCGCATTCTCGCCACCACCGCCCTTGCCCTCGGCCTCGTCGCCGGCGTTGCCCAGGCGCAGACCACCAGCGCGATGGGGCACGACACGATGGGCCACAAGAGTGCGATGAGTCACGGCACCGCCATGGGTCACGACACGATGGGTCACAACGCCATGGGCCATGATACCGCCATGGGTCACAACAAGATGGGCCATGACAAGATGGGTCATGACAAGATGGGCCACCCTGCCTCGTAGGGCGCTCTCGCTCCTGTCGGATCGATGGATGCCCCGATCCATCGCAGCCGCCGCCTGATCGTCCCGGCTTCAGAGCACGTTCCGGCCCTTGCGGCTCGGGACGTGCTCTATTTTATTGATGCCCTGGCCGGCAATTGATCGGGATGGCGGCTTTGCTACTATAAGAAAGCCAGGGAGACAGTATCGGCCATGGGCCTCGACGAGCAGCTTCAGGCGGAACGCCAACGCCGCACTGCAGATGACGCCGTCCGCCTTGCCTATGAGGACGTCTTCACGACGCTCAGCCAGAACGGTTTTCTCTCCGGCGTGCTCGGGGAAGCTGCCGCGTTTCCGGATTTCGTGCTGCCCAATGCCGAGGGGCGGCTCGTCTCGCTTGCCAGCCGTCTCGCCGAGGGGCCGGTTGTCGTGCAGTTCTTCCGTGGCGAGTGGTGCCCGTTCTGCCGATTGATGCTCGACGCGCTGGTGGCCGCCCTGCCGGAGATCGAGGCGGCCGGAGCATCATTGCTGGCGCTGACGCCCGACATGGGCCCGTGGGCGCGGCAGGCCAAGCAGAATCACGGCGCGACGTTCGAAGTGCTGTCGGATGTGGATTACGGGGTTGGACTCGCGGCCGGGGTGGTGTTCCGCATTCCGGCGCTCTATCGATCACGCCTCATGAGGGCGGGGATCGATTTCGCTGAACGGCACGGGAACGGGTCGCAGTTCCTGCCGGTGCCGGCGGTGTTCCTGCTCGATGTCAACGGGCGGGTCGCGTGGCGATTCGTCAGTGTCGATTTCACCCGCCGCGCTGCGCCCGATCGCATTCTCGGCGAGCTGCGCCGCCTTGCCGCGCCGGAACAGGAGTAGACGCGATGGAGCTGACCCAGGTGCGGTATTTCGTCGCGCTGACCCGGCTGCTCAACTTCACCCGCGCCGCCGATGCCTGCAATGTCAGCCAGCCGGCGTTGACGCGGGCGATACAGCGGCTGGAGGACGAACTTGGCGGGCCGCTGGTCTATCGCGAACGCAACCTGACGCAGCTGACCGAACTCGGCCGGGCCATGCTGCCGCATCTCGAGGCGATGCTGGAGGCGGCGGACAATGCGTCGGCGCTGGCCGAGGCGCGGCGGCAGCAGCCGGTGGCGAGCCTGAAGATCGGTCTGGGCCCCGGCGTGGGCGCTGCGGCGATTGCCGGTGCGGTGCGCGAGGTCGCGTCGCTGATGCCCGACCTTATGGTCCGCTTTGAGGAAGCCGCTGGGGCGATGCTCGTCGAATCGATGCTCTCCGACATGCTGGATTGCGCGGTGCTGCCCGCCGACTGCGCCCTGCCGGAACGCTTCAATCACTGGAAACTCTATGACGAGGGTGCTGTCGTGGTCATGCCGCCGCAGCACCGGCTGGCGAATGCCGAAAGCATCACTGCCTCCGACCTGGACGGCGAGGTGCTGCTGCATGGTGAGCGCTGCGGCGGCTTCGTCCAGGCGCTGCGCGCGGCCTGCGATGGGATGTTCCGCGTGCGACGTTGCGACGGCGGCATTGGGAACATGCTGGATCTTGTCTCGGCGGGGCTTGGCATCGCCATTCTATCGGAACGGATGGCGGTGCCGTCGCCGCTGGTGACCTGCCGCCTCGCCAAGCCACCATTGAACCGCGAGGTGCGCCTTGCCGCGATCGCCGGCCGGCCGCAGGGTCCTGCTGTCGCCGGTTTCATCAAGCTCTGCCGTGCCGGTTGTGGCCTCTGAGCCCGCCGCGGCCCGGTTGATTTTCTGACCCCACGCGCCGAATGTGCAGGGCAAAACAGGGTCGGAGACGGGCGCGATGGCGATGAACGACATGCAGCATGACGCGATCAGCCGGTTTTCCGTGCCTGATCTCGACTCGCTTCCCGCGGATATCCGCGAGAAAATCCTCGCCGTGCAGGAAAAGGCGGGCTTCGTGCCGAACGTGTTCCTTGCCCTCGCGCACCGGCCCGACGAGTTCCGCGCCTTCTTCGCCTATCACGATGCGCTGATGCTGCGTCCCGCAGGGCTGAGCAAGGCGGAACGCGAGATGATCGTGGTCGCGACCTCGGGTGTCAATCATTGCCTCTATTGCGTGGTGGCGCACGGGGCGATCCTGCGGATCTATGCGAAGGACCCGGAAATCGCCGACCGGCTGGCGGTCAACCCGGGCAAGGCACGACTCGCCCCGCGCCAGCGGGCCATGATCGATTACGCGATGAAGGTCGCAACCGCGTCGGACACGGTCGGGCCAGACGATCACGCGGCACTCCGCGAACAGGGGTTCGACGCCGACGAGATCTGGGATATCGGCGCGATCGCGGCATTCTTCGCGATGTCGAACCGGCTCGCCAACATGGCCGGGATGCAGCCCAACCCGGAATTCTTCGCGATGGGACGGTTGCCGAAAGCCTGAACCTTCAGCCGGGCGCGAGGCGGCGGCCGGACTCTCCGTCAAAAACATGGAGCTGTTCGGCGGGCAGGTCGGCCCCGAGTTCGGCGGCCCCAAGTTCGGCGGCCCCGAGTTCGGCAGCCTCAAGTTCGGCAGCGTCGGGCGCCGGGCCGCTGACGCGGATCGAGAAAGCGTCGCCATTGGCGAGATGGCCGTGCAGCAGGGTTTCCGAGCCGAGCGGCTCGACGAGATCGATCGTGACGCGCAGGGCATCGGCAGCCGTCGAGAGCGCCACATGCTGCGGGCGGATGCCGATTGTAACACCCGTGCCCTCGCGCCCCCAGGAGCCGGCGGGCAGCGCGATCTCCGGCCCGGCATCGAGCCGGGCGCTGCGGCCTTCGGGCCCGAGGCGGGCGGCGCAGAAATTCATCGCCGGCTCGCCGATGAACCCGCCGACATAGGTATCGGCGGGATGGGCGAAGACCTCGACCGGCGGGGCAATCTGCGCCGCAACTCCCTGGTGCATGACGATCAGCCGGTCGGCCAGTGTCATCGCCTCGACCTGGTCATGGGTGACGTAGAGGCTGGTGACGTTGAGGCGCTTCTGCAGCTTGCGGATGTCGGCGCGCACCTGCACGCGCAGCCTGGCATCGAGGTTGGAGAGTGGTTCGTCGAACAGGAACAGCTTCGGCTCGCGCACGATGGCGCGCCCCATGGCGACGCGCTGGCGCTGGCCACCGGAGAGCGCGCGCGGCTTGCGGCCGAGCAGTTCCGAAAGCCCGAGCGTGTCGGCGGCATCCTCCACCCGGCGGGCGATCTCGGCCTTCGCCATGCCCTTCAGCTTCAGCCCGTAGGCCATGTTGTCGAACACGCTCATATGCGGGTAGAGCGCGTAATTCTGGAACACCATCGCGATGTCGCGCTTCGAGGGATCGACATCGGTGATGTCGCGGCCATCGAGCAGGATGCGGCCGCCGCTCGGCGCTTCCAGCCCGGCGACGAGGCGCAGCAGGGTCGACTTGCCGCAGCCCGACGCGCCGACGATGACCAGCATCTCGCCATCCGCGAGCCGCAGGTCGATGCCGTGCAGTACGGTCGTCCCGCCGAAGCTCTTGGTCAGTCCCTGCAGTTCCAGCGTTGCCATTACTTGTCCACTTCGGTGAGGCCGGCGACGAACCAGCGCTGCATCGCCACCACGACGAAGACCGGCGGCACGATGGCAAGGATGGTGGCCGCCATGACGAGGTTCCAGGGCGTGAGCTGGTCCGAGGTGATCAACTGCACGATGCCGAGCACGATCGTATCGAGCCGCCCATTGGTCGCGACCAGCAATGGCCAGAGATACTGGTTCCAGCCATAGACGAACAGGATCACGAACAGGGCGGCGAGATTGGCGCCGGAGACCGGCAGCAGGATATCGAAGAAGAAGCGCATCGGCCCGGCGCCGTCGAGCTTTGCCGCCTCGACCAGCTCGTCCGGCACCGCGATGAAGACCTGGCGGAACAGCAGCGTCGCGGTGGCCGAGGCGATCAGCGGCATGGTCAGGCCGGTGAAGGTATTGATCAGGTGGAAATCCGACATCACCGAATAGGTCGGGATGATCCGCACCTCGACCGGCAGCATCAGCGTGATGAAGATCAGCCAGAAGGCGACCATGCGGAAGGGAAAGCGGAAGAAGGCGATGGCGAAGGCCGAGATCGAGGAGATTGCGATCTTGCCGATGGCGATGCCGAGCGCCATCAGCGCGCTGACCATCATCATGTGCCAGATCGGTACGCCGCCCTTGGCGGTGTTGCCGAAGCCGAGCGCGTGTATGAACACGGGCAGGCCCGAGAGGCGCGGGATCAGCGACAGGTCGCCGCGATTGATCGCGCCGGCCGATTGCGTCGCGCCGGCGAAGGCGACCCAGATCGGGAAGATGAAGATCAGTACGCCGATGATGAGCACGGCATGGGCAAGGTAATCGGGCCTGCGGTTCATGTCGCGCGCTTGCCGGTGTAGCGGAACTGGATCGTGGTGAGGACCATGATCAGCGCCATCAGGATGACCGATTGCGCGGCCGAGCCGCCGAGATCGAGATTGATCACTCCATCGCGATAGACCTTGACCACCAGCGTCGTCGTCGAACTGCCGGGGCCGCCGCCAGTGAGCGCGAAGATAAGCGCAAAGGCGTCGAAGGCGGCATAGACGGTGTTGATCACCAGCAGGAAGAAGGTGGTGGGGGCGAGCAGCGGCCAGATCATGGTACGGAACCGGTAGAAGCCCCGCGCGCCGTCGAGCGTCGCGGCCTCGATCACCGAGGCTGGCACCGATTGCAGGCCCGCGAGGTAGAAGATGAAATTGTAGCTGACCTGCTTCCAGGCGGCGATCAGCACGATCAGGCCGAAGGCGTCGGTGCCGTTGGTGGCGTAGTTGAAATCGATCCCCAACCGGGCGAGGACGTTGGAGAGCAGCCCGATCTGCGGCTGGAGCAGGAAAACGAAGATCACCGAGGCCAGCGCCGGTGCGATGGCGTAGGGCCAGATCAGCAGGACGCGATAGACCGACTGGCCGCGTATGCCGCGATTGGCGAAGCAGGCAAGCACGAGGCCGCCCGCCATCGACAGCACGGTGACTGCCGCACAGAAGATCACGGTGCGCAGCAGGGCCGCCTGATAGACCGGCGAGCCCAGCAGCGTGCGGAAATTGGCGAGGCCGACGAAGGTGGTGTTCAGCCCGAACGCATCCGTCGCCTGGACGCTTTCTGAGAAAGCGCGCCAGGCGGGGAGCAGGAAGAACAGGACCGTGATGGCGAGCTGCGGGGCCACCAGGACGGCCGGCAGCAGCCGGCCGCCGAAGAGGGTGCGTCTCTCCATCGCGCCGGGTGGATCAGCCGTGCAGGGCGCGGGCGAAGCGGTCGACCACCGCCTGGCTGCGCTGCTGGGCGCGCGCCAGCGCCTTGTGGGCCGGCGTGCCGCTCTGGATCGCGCTTTCCCACTCCTCCTCGATGATCACGCGGACTTCCGGCATGCCGCCAAGGCGGATGCCGCGCGAATATTTCGTCGGCTCCGTGCGGGTCAGCTGC